>JAUTXA010000177.1 GCA_030838265.1 Actinomycetota bacterium
CGGTATCCGGGCAATTTGGCGACCAGAACGATGCTGATTCCCGACGGTCCCAACGCCGCGGCCTACCGCCGGCGCGAGCTGGGCTAGCGCATGCGGGGGTCGGGGAGCTCGGTGTCGAGCTCGAAGCGGGCAATGGCGTCGGCGACCTCTTCGGCCTTGCCGTCGCCCGTGTCGGCGAGCGCCTTGAGGACCGCGACCACGACGTTGGCGGCGTCGACCTCGAAGTGGCGGCGCAACGCGGCGCGGGTGTCGGAGCGTCCGAAGCCGTCGGTGCCCAACACCGCGAAGGGGCCGGGGATCCAGCGGGCGACTTGGTCGGGCACCACCTTCATGAAGTCGGTGACGGCGACGAAAGGACCCTCGGCCGACGACAGCACCTCGGTGACGTAGGGAACCTGCTCGGGCTGCGAGGGGTGCAGGCGGTTGCGACGCTCGACTGACATGGCGTCCTCGCGCAGCGCCTTGTACGAGGTGGCCGACCACAGCTCGGCCGCCACGTCGTAGTCGGCAGCGAGGATGTCGCGGGCCTCGGTCGCCGCCAACCACGACGGCCCGCTGAACAGAATGGTGGCCCGTCGCCGGGCGCCGGACGGAGCGGGAGCGAACCGGTAGAGGCCGCGCACGATCCCGTCCTCTGCCCCTTCGGGCATGGTCGGCATCGGGTAGTTCTCGTTGTAGAGGGTCAGGTAGTAGAAGCGATCCTCGGGGACTTCGCCGTACATGCGGCGCAGCCCGTCCTGCACGATCGTGGCCACCTCGTAGGCGAAGGCCGGGTCGTAGGCGGCCACGTTGGGGACGGTCGAGGCCAGAACCAACGAATGGCCGTCCTCGTGCTGCAGCCCTTCGCCGTTGAGGGTGGTCCGGCCGGCGGTGGCGCCGAGCAGGAAGCCGCGGCCTCGCTGGTCGCCGAAGGCCCAGATGAGGTCGCCCGTCCGCTGGAAGCCGAACATCGAATAGAAGATGTAGAAGGGCACCATGGGCTCGCCCCACGTGGCGTAGGCCGTGCCGGCGGCGGTGAACGACGCCATCGAGCCCGCCTCGGTGATGCCCTCCTCGAGGATCTGGCCCTGCTGGGACTCCGAGTACGACAGCAGGAGGTCGGCGTCGACGGGCGTGTAGAGCTGGCCGCCGGAGGCGTAGATCTTGACCTCCTTGAAGAGGGCGTCCATGCCGAAGGTGCGGGCCTCGTCGGGGATGATCGGCACCACGCGCGAGCCCATCCCCTTGTCGCGCAAGAGGTTGCGGATGAGCCGGGCGAAGGCCATGGTCGTCGACACCGCTTGCTTCGACCCGGTGAGGAACTCGGCGAAGGCCTTTGGGTCGGGCTGGGGGAGCGTCTGCTTGCGCACCACCCGCTTCGGCAGGGCGCCGTCGAGCACCCGCCGCCGCTGCATGAGGTACTCATACGTCGGGCTGCCCTCGGCCGGACGGTAGTAGGGCGGCATGTCGGCCTTGAGAGCCTCGTCGGGGATCTCGTCTTGCAGGTAGAGGCGGTCGCGCAGGGTGCGCAGCTGCTCCTTGGTCATCTTCTTGATCTGGTGGGTGGCGTTGCGGGCCTCGATCTCGGGGCCCAGGGTCCAGCCCTTCACCGTCTTGGCCAAGATGGCCGTGGGCCCGCCTTCGTGCTCGACGGCCGCCTTGTACGCGGCGTAGAGCTTGCGGTAGTCGTGGCCGCCGCGTGGCAGCAATCGCAGGTCGTCGTCCGACAGGTGCTCGACCAGCTTGCGCAGCCGGGGGTCGGGGCCGAAGAAGTGCTCGCGGATGTAGGCGCCCGACTCGACGGCGAACTTCTGGAACTCGCCATCGACCGTGGTGTTCATCTTGTTGAGGAGGACGCCGTCGACGTCGCGGCTCAACAGCTCGTCCCACCGCGAGCCCCAGATGACCTTGATGACGTTCCAGCCCGCGCCCCGGAACACGGCCTCGAGCTCTTGGATGATCTTGCCGTTGCCGCGCACCGGGCCGTCGAGGCGCTGCAGGTTGCAGTTCACGACGAAGATGAGGTTGTCGAGCTTCTCGCGCGACGCCAGCGAGAGCGAGCCCAGCGACTCGGGCTCGTCGGTCTCGCCATCGCCCACGAAGCACCAGACCTTGGCCCGGGACGTGTCGGCGATGCGCCGGTTCAGCAGGTACCTGTTGAACCGGGCTTGGTAGATGGCATTGATGGGACCGAGGCCCATCGACACCGTCGGGAACTCCCAGAAGTCGGGCATGAGCCGGGGATGGGGATAGGACGAGAGGCCGCCGCCCCCCACCTCTTGGCGGAAGTGGTCGAGCTGGTCCTCGGTGAGCCGGCCTTCGAGGTAGGCGCGGGCGTAGATGCCGGGGGAGGCGTGGCCCTGCATGTAGATCTGATCGCCGAACTGGCCGTCGTCCTTGCCCTTGAAGAAGTGGTTGAAGCCGACCTCATAGAGCGAGGCCGACGAGGCGTAGGTGGCGAGGTGCCCGCCAATGCCGTCCGACAGCTTGTTGGCCCGGGTGACCATGGCCGCCGCGTTCCAGCGGATGAAGGCCCGGATGCGGCGCTCCATGTACTCATCGCCCGGGAACCAGGGCTCGGCCTCGGGAGGGATGGTGTTGATGTAGGGCGTCGAAACGGTCGCCGGGAAGCCGACCTGCTGCTCCCGGGCCCGCTCCAAGAGCTTCATCAACAGGTAGCTGGCCCGGCTGCGACCGTTGGTCTCGACGATCTCGTCGAACGACTGGAGCCACTCGCCCGTCTCCTCCGGGTCGGTGTCCGGCAGCTGGTGCGAGAAGCCGTCGAAAATCATGTGTCCATCGTCGCGCTTCCAGGACGGGCATATTGGACCGGTGACGACGACCGCCTACACCGACGGCGCCTGCCTGGGAAACCCGGGCCCGGGGGGCTGGGCGTGGGCCATCCCCGGGGGACGGTGGGCCAACGGCGCCGAGAAACCGAGCACGAACCAGCGCATGGAGATCGCCGCCGCCCTCGAAGCGGTGCGGGC
>JAUTXA010000186.1 GCA_030838265.1 Actinomycetota bacterium
CCGACGGAGTTCGCCCGTCCCTGGCTGAACGAGATCGGTGCCCTCACCGCCGTGGGCCTGGCCACGGCCGAGGCCGGCACCCGGGTGTGGGTCGGGGGGGTGGTGACCCACCGGCAGCGCCCGGCGACCGCGGGCGGGACCATGTTCATCAACCTCGAGGACGAGACCGGCCTGGTCAACGTGGTGTGCTCGAAGGGGGTGTGGACCCGCTACCGCCGGGTGGCCCGGTCGGCCCCCGCCCTGCTCATCAGGGGGAAGCTCGAGCGGTCGGAGGGTGTGATCAACGTGATCGCCGACAAGATCGAGGCCCTCTCGCTCGCCATCCCCACCAAGTCCCGCGACTTCCGCTGACCCCAGGGGGGTTCGCCCCCCGCCGCCCCTCTCTCCCTGCGCAGGTTGGCGTGCCCATTGTCATCGAATCGATATCGATTCGGCGACAAAGGGCGCGTTTGCGGTCGAGGGTGTGCTTGGAGGCAGCGGCAAACCTGGCAGATGCCAGGTTCTAGGAGACGAAGTCGGCGGTGGTGACGGCGCCGGAGGCGACGGTCACCTCGGCGATCTGCTCGCTGGCCGGGCGCTTGGTGATGCAGCTGCCGCCCTCGTCGCAGACCGGGGTCGAGTCCCCGTGGTCCGACATCGTCACCCGGTACTGGCCGGGCGAGACGCCGACGAAGCGATAGGTGCCGTCCGATGACGTCGTCGTCTGACCGAGGGGGCCGGCCCCCGTGCTCAAGGTGGCGGTGGCTCCGGCGATGGGCTGGCCACCGGCGACGAGGCGGCCGGCGATCGAGCCGGGCGCGGCAGTGGTCGGCGACGTGGCCGTCTTGGCGGGCCGACGGGCAATCGACGTCGTCGTCACCGACCGGGGGACGGACGTGGTCGGCGAGGTGGCGGGCGTCGGCGCCGACGTGGTCGTCACCTCGGGACGGGTGTACTGGACCCCGAGCACCTCGGTCTTGGTCTTGGGCGACCCACAGCCGGCGACCATGCCGGCCGCCGCCGTGACCATTGTGGCCACTGTGACCAAAGTGCGAAAAGAACGACTCATCGACCACTCAGGGTAGCGACTTGAGCCCGGACCGCCGCAATGAGTCGTACGACCTATGTCGAGCGACGTCGAATAGGGTCCGGCCATGGCTCGATGCAAGGTCGGCGTACAGCTCCACCCCCAGGCCACGACGATCGGCGACCTTCGCGAGGCCTGGCAGGCGGCCGACGCCATGGGCGTCGACAGCATCTGGGTCTGGGACCACTTCTATCCCCTGTACGGCGACCCCGACGCCGCCCACTTCGAGGGCTGGTCCCTGCTGGCGGCGATGGCTGTCGACACGACCAACGCCAAGTTCGGCGCCCTCGTCACGTGCAACAGCTACCGCAACCCCGAGCTGCTGGCCGACATGGCTCGCACCGTCGACCAGCTCAGCGGCGGCCGCCTCTACCTGGGGATCGGCTCGGGCTGGTTCGAGCGCGACTACAAGGAGTACGGCTACGAGTTCGGAACCGCTCCCGGCCGGCTCAAGGCCCTCGGCGAGGCCCTGCCCCGCATCAAGGCGCGGCTGGCCAAGCTGAACCCTGGGCCAGCCGGCGATCTCCCCATCCTCATCGGTGGCGGGGGAGAGAAGGTCACGCTGCGACTCGTGGCCGAGCACGCCCAGGCCTGGAACGGCTTCGGCCCGCCCGAGGGCTTCAAGCACAAGTGCGAGGTGCTTGACACCTGGTGCGCCAAGGTGGGCCGCGACCCGAGTGAGATCGAGCGCACCGTCGGCATCCGCCCCGGTGAGTCAGAGGAGGAGCTGCAGGCCTACCTCGACGCCGGCGCCACTCATCTCATCGTCATGACCGGCCACCCCTACGACCTCGACCCGGTCCAGCGCATCATGGACTGGGCCCGCTCGTAGGCCTGCAAATGAAGACGGCCATCGCCGTGGTCGTCACCGTCGCGACACCTGCCGTGGTCGCGGCGATGTATCGACGGCGAGAATTAGCCATCGTCGTGGGATTTGTGGCGGGGTGGACGCTGATCGCTGGCTCCACGATGTACGCGTGGGTTCGCTACGACCTGCAGTCCTTTCCTTGGCCTCGGCCCGATCACCTCGTTGGAATGCTCGGCGCCAGCATCTTGGCTCTTACTGCGATCTACTCGAGTTATCGAGATCGAAAACGGGAGCCGTCCCCGGGGCCGCCGCCGACGCGCTGGAAGTGACCTACGGAACACCTGATGAACGGCCGGTCATCGCTCAGACCGGCACGACGGTGCGCGGCGCCACTTCGTAGGACGACATGCCGTCGCCCCGCCAGACATAGGTGGCCCCCGACGAGCGGGTCGTCACCCCGTGGTGCCCGCCGCCGGCGTCGACGGCGACGAGGTGCATGAGGACGTCGGCCGAGGGGATACCGAGCGTCGCCAGGTCGTGCATGGCCGCGGCGCAAGCGCCAACCAACGAGGCGCCGGCCGCCAGCGACGCCACGACCGATCGAGCAGTCAAGGCCCGCAGTGACAGTTCGCCCCATCCCGTACAGGCCGCCGCTCCATAGCGGTCGTCGCAGTAGTTGCCGGCACCGATGACGGGGGAGTCGCCCAACCGGCCCGGGTACTTCCATGCCCACCCACTGGTCGACACGGCCGAGGCCAGGTGTCCGGCGCCGTCCTGGGCGATGAAGTTGACGGTGCCCGCGGCCCGCTCCGGGTCGGTGGCAAGGGAAGCCACCCGACTCAGCATCACATCGGCCGTCGTGCCCTCACCCGCAAGGGTGCCGGCCAGACCGGCCTCCCACGTGGCGCGGGCCGCGTCGGTCAGAAGGTCCTCGGCCACCAAGCCGATCTCGGCCGCCAACCGGGCCGCCCCTTCGCCGGCCACGAGGACGTGCGGCAGACGCTCCATCACGGCCCGGGCCACGGTGATGGCGGCCCGGTAGCCCCGCAAGCCCCCGACGGTACCGGCCCGGCGGGTGGCGCCCTCCATGATCGAAGCGTCGAGCTCGACCTCGCCCAGCAGGTTCGGATAGCCGCCGTAGCCGACGGTGTGGTCCAGCGGGTTGTCCTCGACCAGCCGCGTCCCCGCCTCGACGGCATCGAGGGCCGAGCCCCCACCGGCCAGCACCTCCCAGGCCGCGTCGATGCCAACGTCGCCGTTGGCGCTGGCAACGACGATCACGAAGTGGGAAGCGTCTCGACGCCCTGACCCACCATCACGAAGTAGCCGTTGGGGTCGGCGATGCCGATCTCGCGCATGCCGTGGGCGAAGTTCTCCGGCCCGAAGGCGATGGTGCCGCCCGCTGCCGTCACATCCTTGGCAAAGGTGTCGACGTCGTCGGAGTAGAGGTAGATCGACCCGGTGAGCGCCGGCTCGTGCTCGGCGGGATGGGGATGGGATTCGTCGTGGCCCCCCTCGGCCTCTTCCTCGTGGGTGTGCATGGTGGTGAACATGACGTCGACGTCGTCGCGCGTCACGTTGCACCACGTCGGGTTGTCGGCGTCGTGGCCCCAGGTCCCCGTGACGGTGAAGCCGAGAACGTCGGTCCAGAACCGCATGGTGGCCTGCAGGTCGAGGGTCTCGAGCATGGGTCGAAGGCTGGTCAGGCGAGGCATGGCGCGCAGATTAGGCCCAGCCGGTGAGGAACAGCACGGCCACCAGGCCGACCACTTCGATGTCATAGGCCAGGTGCAGCCGGGTGCTCTCGAGCACCCCCCGGTTCGGGCTCCCACCCTTGCGATACCAGCGCAGGTAGTAGGCGGTGAAGGCCCATCCACCGACGGCGAGGGCGAGGGCGGCGGCAATGGGGATGCCGGCGATGAGGTGGAGCAGCCCGAACTGCAGCCCTCGCAGGAAGCGCCGGCCGTTCGACCACCCCTCAGCCCCGAGGCGGAAGCCGATCTCCTCGCGCTCGACCAGCAGGGGCAGGGCGGGGACGAGCAACACGATGAACACGGCGGGCACGAGCCACTCGAGCACCGTGTTCTGCGTGGCCGACGTCGAGCCGAAGATGATGTTCCCGTTGCCGCCCAGTGCCGTCCACCAACCCCACCGCAGCGGCGGGATCAGCCAGAGCAGGCCGATAGCCACCGCCACCCCGAGCAACACGACCGGCGCCAGCACGAAGTGGGCAACCCGCAGGCCTCGCACGATCTCCAACATCCGCCGTCGGGCATCGGACGACGCGCTGCGGCGCAGGCCGCGCACCAGTGACGCCCCTACGTAGAGGAAGACGACGGCGGTGAGGAGGTCGGTCAGCATGGCTGCAAGTCGACGCATAGGCTGACACGGCCGTCACCGCTCCGAGGAGGCACCTGTCATGGCGTGGGACTTCAGCACCGAGCCCGAGTTCGAGTCGAAGCTCGAGTGGATGCGCAGCTTCGTGCGGGACGAGATCTTCCCGCTCGAGACGCTCGACCTCTCACACGAGAAGTTCCTCGAGGCGGTGCGGCCCTTGCAGCAGCAGGTGAAGGACAAGGAGCTGTGGGCCTCGCACCTTCCGCCCGAGCTCGGTGGCGGCGGCTTCGGCCAGGTCAAGCTCGGTCTCATGCACGAGATCCTCGGCCAGTCCTCGTTGGCCCCCTTCGTGTTCGGCAACAACGCCCCCGACTCGGGCAACGCCGAGCTGATCGCGGTGGGGATGGAGTCGAGCGGGCGAGAGGAGCACCGCGAGAAGTGGCTCCAGCCTCTTCTCGACGGCAAGCTGCGCAGTGCCTTCTCGATGACCGAGCCCGGCGCCGGCGCCGACCCCACGCTGTTGACGACCCGGGCGGTGCGCGACGGCGACGAGTGGGTCATCAACGGCCACAAGTGGTTCACCTCGAACGGGTCGGTGGCCGACTTCCTCTGCGTCATGGTGGTCACGAACCCCGACGTCCATCCCTACCAGGGCAGCTCGATGATCATCGTCCCGACCGACACGCCCGGCGTCGACATCGTGCGCGACATCCCGACCATGGAGCACCCCGAGCCCCACTTCGGCCGCTACGGCGGTCACTCCGAGATCATCTACCGCGACGTTCGGGTGCCGTATGAGAACCTCATCGGCAACGAGGGCGAGGGCTTCATCCTGGCCCAGAAGCGTCTGGGTCCCGGCCGCATCCACCACTGCATGCGCTGGCTCGGCCAGTCGAAGCGGGCCTTCGACATGATGTGCGAGCGAGCCGTGTCGCGCTACACCCACGGCTCCACCTTGGCCGAGAAGCAGACCATCCAGAACTGGGTGGCCGAGTCGATGGCCGAGATGACGGCGGCCCGCCTCATGACCCTGCAGGCGGCGTGGAAGATGGATCAGGTCGGCCCCGCCGAGGCCCGCGTCGAGATCGCCCTCATCAAGTTCTACGGCGCGAGCGTCCTCTACAACGTCATCGACCGGGCCATCCAGGTCCACGGCTCGCTCGGCTTCTCCACCGACCTGCCGCTCGAGCACATGTACCGGGCCGCCCGGGCCGCCCGCATCTACGACGGCCCGGACGAGGTCCACAAGGTCACGGTGGCCCGCAAGATCCTCAAGGAGTACAAGCCCGTCGACGTCCCGACCGAGCACATCCCGACTCGCCGCGACCAGGCCCGGGCCCGCTTCGCCCACCTCCTCGAGGAGGAGACGGCGAACCTGTAGCGGCCCGAATTGGGTGGACGGGCAGGATTCGCACCGTCCGTGGTCGAAATCCCTTCTGTACCCAAACGTCGAAGCCGAAGGGGACTGGGATGAAGAAGCTGGGGATCGGGATGGGCCTGCTGTTCGCGCTCGTGGTCGGGGCGGTTGCGCCCTCGCCGTCACGAGCGGCAGTGAGCTCGACGACGGCGATCTGGAACGAGGGCGTCCTGAACGACGGGATCGACCACACGGCCGACGGCCAGGACGCGGCTCTGTGCGCGGCCAGTCACAGCCACGACACCGCTGTCGCCGCCCCTGGCGAGGGCACCGATCGCTCGGGCTGGTGCGACGACATCTCCTATCGGACCAAGACCTTCACCGTCCCCGCGGCGGTCGGCGGCGCGGCCGTGAGGACAGCCACGCTCGACGCGTCGGTGGCCTTCGCCTCCGGGGATGCTCCGCCCACCACCGCCCTGCCGGTGCGCAAGACGGCCGACGTGCAGCTCATGGTGACCGAGGGGCTGTTCCAGACGGGCAGCACCCTGGGCGCGCTTCCCAACGTGCCCTTCGTCCCGTCCCACGCCATGCAGCTGGCGCTGGTGCCGGGTCACACCTACACCATCACCGTCGATCCCTTTGCCGGCTTCAACGTCGAGTGGCACGTCGAAGCCGCTCTGACGCTGGTCGGCTAACCCGCCTCGACCGTCAACCCAGCACCGCTCGCTCGGCCAGCGCGATGGGCAACATCCCCGAGCGGGCGAGGGTGTCGTTGAACGACCGCACGTCGCCCTTCTCGGCATCGAGGTACTGGGCCCTGATGCGCTCGATCTCGATGCAGCCGGTGAGATACGAAGAGGCTTGGGTGGGCCAGCTGCAGTAGCGGCCGACCTCGGCCTTGGCCGTGGGAGCCGACAGGCTGGCCTTGGTTCCCATGAACTCGACCGCCTCGTCGAAGGTCATGTCGCCGATGTGCAGGCTGGTGTCGACGACGATGCGGGCCGCCCGGAAGATGCGGGCATCGAGGTGGCACAGCTCATAGCGCGGGTCGTCGAAGAAGCCGTTCTCGCGCATGAGGCGCTCGGCGTAGAGGGCCCATCCCTCGCTGAAGTACGAGGTGCCGATGACCTTGCGGACGGGGCGGTCGTTGCCCTGCGACCACGAGAGGTGCCAGTGATGGCCGGGGTAGGCCTCGTGGACGGCGATGGTCGGGATCGACCAGTGACTGTTGGTCTCGAGCCGCTTCTGGATGTCGTCGGCCGATGCCCCCTCGGGCGGGAAGGGAACGAAGAAGTGGCCGGTGAGGCTGGGGCGGAAGGCGGGGGGCGAGCTGTAGGACGCCACCGCCAGGACCGGCCGCTGGAAGGGCGGTGACGGCTCGACCAGGCAGCGCTCGCCCTCGGGGAGGGTAACCAGCTGGTGGTCGATGAGGAACTGGCGGGCATCGACCGTCCATCGCTCGTACTCGGCCCGCATCTCCTCGGGAGTGGCGGCGTGTTCCTTGTTGAGCTTGAGGATCACGGCGTGCCAGTCCTCGGTGCCGTCGATCTGCTGGGCCAGGGACTTCATCTCGGCGTCGATCTCGGCGTAGGCGGCCCGTCCCTTCTCTCGCATCTCGGCCGCGCCATAGCCCAGGCACTCCTTCTCCTTAAGAAGTGCCGAGTAACGGGCCTCGCCGATGGCGTAGGGGCCCGACGCCTTGGCGCGGAGCTCGGTGAGGAAGGCGCCGAAGTCCTCGAAGGCGGCGGCCGCCTCGGCGCCGGCCTCCGCGACCTGAGCCCGGGCCTTGTCGTCTGTGACCTCGGCGGGGACCAGGTCGCGGGCGTAGGTGGCGCCGGCCCGACACTGGCCGAGGGCCCGCTCGACGAAGATCGGGCTAGCCAGATCGGGATCGAGGTTGGCCTTGCCCTCGGCCAGGACGCCGGGGATCTTGGCCAGGCGGGCGGCGGCGAACCGGGCCAGGTCGGCCTCGGGATGGATGCGGTTGAGGAACAGGGTGAACACGCCGGT
>JAUTXA010000194.1 GCA_030838265.1 Actinomycetota bacterium
CTCGCCACCGGCAAGGTCGAGCTCGGCGCGGGCAGCGACTGGGACCAGGCCCGCGAGGCGCTTGCCCTCCTCCCCGGCATCGGGCCGTGGACGGTCGAGACCATCGCCATGCGCGCCCTCGGCGACCCTGACGCCTTCATCCCCACCGACCTCGGTGTGCGGGCTGCGGCCGAGCGACTCGGGTTGCCGGCCGCGCCCCGAGGGCTCGAGGCCCACGCCGAGCGGTGGCGGCCCTGGCGGGCCTATGCCGTGCAGCACCTGTGGGCCACCACCGACCATCCCATCAACCGCCTTCCCTTCTCACCGGAGGTCCCGTCATGACCGTCAGCACCACCGTCGTCGACAGCCCCGTCGGCTCCCTTCGCCTCGTCGGCGAGGAGGGCCACCTCATCGGCGTCTACATGGGCGAGCAGCGCCACGCTCCCGATGTCGACTCGGCCTGGAAGGACGATCGAGCCGCCTTCCGCGAAGCCGCGGCCCAGCTCAAGGCCTACTTCGCCGGCGACCTCACGACCTTCGACCTCCCGCTGCAGATGAAGGGGACCGAGTTCCAGCAGTCGGTGTGGCGAGCCCTGCGCACCATCCCCTACGGCGAGACCGCCAGCTACACCGAGATCGCCGTCGAGGTCGGGCGCCCCAAGGCGTGCCGGGCTGTGGGGCTGGCCAACGGCCGCAACCCGATCGGCATCGTCGTCCCCTGCCACCGGGTGATCGGCGCTTCCGGCTCGCTCACCGGCTACGGCGGTGGGCTCGATCGCAAGCAGTGGCTGCTCGATCACGAGCGCAAAGTCAGCGCCGGCTGAGCACTCGCTTCAGGAGGGGGGCCAGATCGCCCTTGGGCGCCACCGTCACCCGTTCGAGCCCGAGCCACGCGGCCATGTCCGTGAGCTCGTCGGCCAGGGCGTCGGCCGTGGTCTTGGGCTCGTGGCCCGGCTCGGCGTGGGCGCCCTGCACGAGCAGCGTGCGGTTGGCCCGGTCGGCCTTCAGATCGACCCGTCCCACGATGGCGTCGCCCAGCAGGAAGGGCAGGACGTAGTAGCCGTAGACCCGCTTGGGACCCGGCACGTAGATCTCGAACGAGTGCCGGAAGCCGAACAGCCGCTCATTGCGCTTCCGCTCCCACAGCAGGTTGTCGAAGGGCGACAGCAGGGCCCGGTTGTCGGCCGGCGACCTCGGCTTGAGGCCCACGGCCACGAGAGCGTGACCCGTCCAGCCCTCGACCTTGGCCGGCGCCAGCACGCCCTGATCGACCAAAGCGTCGACGGCCGCCTTGGTCTCGGCCACGTACATGCGGAAGTAGTCGGCCAGCTCCTTGACGGTGGCCACACCCATGGCCCGAGCGGCGATGGCGACGAGCTGGCGATGGGCCTCGTCCTGCGGCGGGACGGGGGCGTCGAACACGGCGGGCGGGATCACTCGCTCGGCTAGGTCGTAGAGCCGCTCGAAGTTGCGGCGGCCGGCCACCGCCAGCGTGCCATGGCCGTAGAGGGTCTCGAGCAGGATCTTGCCCTCGGAGTAGTTCCACCACAGCAACGACGAGTCGGCGTACTTCGTCTTCAGGTTCGACTTGTCGAGTCGGCCCGGGTCTTCGAGATCGCTGAAGGCGAGGGGGCCGCGCTCGGTGATCTCGGCCATGACCGCGGCGATGTAGCCCGGCCGCTGCTGCTCGAGTCGGGCAGACGTGCTCTCCCAACGGCTGCTCTGGCGGTGGCGCTCCCTCCGCCACCCGAACAGTGGGTACAGCTCCATCGGCAGGTACGAGGCGGCGTGGCCCCAGAAGTCGAACGCCTTGTGCTGCTTGAACGCCATCTGGTCGAAGGCGTCGACCGGGTAGGGGCCGAGGCGCGAGAAGACAGGCAACAGGTGCGAGCGAGCCAGCACGTTGACGGCGTCGATCTGGATGGCGCCCAGCTTCGAGAGGAGCCTGGCGATCTGCACCGTCGTGACCTTGGCCGGGCGAGGACCGAAGCCCTGGGCGGTGAGGACGAGACGGCGCGCCCCCGCCGCCGAGAGCTCGATCGCCATGGCGCCAGTATTGTCCGCGGCCATGGGACGACTCGAGGGCAAGGTGGCACTGATCAGCGGCGCGGCGCGGAGCATGGGCGAGGTCGAGGCCCGACTGTTCGCGGCTGAGGGCGCCCAGGTGGTGCTGGGGGACGTGTTGGTCGACGAAGCCAAGGGGGTGGCGGCCGACATCGGCGACGCCGCTCTCGCCGTGTCGCTCGACGTGACCAGCGAGCAGGACTGGGCCGCGGCCGTCGACGCCGCGGTGAGCACCTTCGGGCACCTCGACGTGTTGGTCAACAACGCCGGCATCCTGCAGACCCGGCCCATGATGGCCACGTCGCTCGACGACTACCGCAAGGTCATCGACGTGAACCAGGTGGGCGTCTTCCTCGGTATGAAGGCGGCCACGCCGGCGATGGTGGCGGGTGGCGGCGGCTCGATCGTCAACATCTCGTCGATACTCGGGCTGGCCGGGCAGGTCTTCTCCATCGCCTACGCGGCCTCGAAGTTCGCAGTGCGAGGGATGACCAAGGTGGCCGCGCTCGAGTTGGCGCGCACCGGCATCCGGGTCAACTCGGTGCACCCCGGCTACATCGACACCCACATGCTCTCGGCCGCCAACATGGGCGTGAACTTCTCCGACGTCTACGACATCAACACCATCCCGGCGGGACGGATGGGGACGGCGCAGGATGTGGCGTCGCTCGTCCTCTTCCTCGCTTCGGACGACAGCGTCTACTGCAGCGGAGCCGAGATCG
>JAUTXA010000140.1 GCA_030838265.1 Actinomycetota bacterium
GTACGACGAGGGCGGCACCATCCACCTCGCGGCGGTGGACCGCGACCGCATGGGCGTGTCGCTGATCCAGTCCAACGCCTCGGGCTTCGGGTCGCTCCTCGTCGTCCCCGGCGTGCGCATCTTCCTGCAGAACCGGGGCATCGGCTTCTCGCTGCAACCGGGCCATCCCGCCGAGTACGGCCCGGGGCGGCGGCCTCCCCACACCCTCTCCCCCGCCTTGGTCACCGACCTCGCGGGCAACCTCGAGATGGTCATCGGCACCATGGGCGGCGACAGCCAGCCCCAGATCCTGCTGCAGCTCCTCACTCGTCTTCTCCAAAACGGCCAATCACCGGGCGAGGCCATCGCCGCCGGCCGGTGGGTGCTCGGCCCGGCCGGCGAAGGCTCCGGCTTCGACACGTGGAACGAGGGCGGCCGAGTGAGAGTCGATGTCGAGGGCCACGCCCCGTCCGGCTGGGGCGCGGGGCTGGGCGAGCGGGGCCACGACGTCCGCAAGACCGAGCCCTTCTCCCACGCCTTCGGTCACGCCCACGTGATCGTGAACCATGGCGATCACCTGGCCGGCGCCTCCGACCCGCGCCCGAGGTCAGGCAGCGCCTCCGGCTACTGACGGCGCACGACTTCTGGCACCAGATCTGCGCGTCTGGACCGCCAGATCTGGTGCCAGAGCATCGCCCTAGGAAGGGGCGTGGGACGCCGTCCAGGCCAACAGGCCGTCGACATCCATGGTGTTGACGATGCGGTCGATCGGGACCTCGCACTCGGCGGCCCGGTCGCACCCAAAGGGCTGCCACTCGAGCTGACCGGGCGCGTGGGCATCGGTGTCGACCGAGAACCGGCAGCCCACCTCGACGGCCAGCGCCAGCAGCCGCTTGGGCGGGTCGAGGCGCTCGGGACGAG
The DNA here is from genome assembly GCA_030838265.1 of Actinomycetota bacterium. GTDB lineage: Bacteria > Actinomycetota > Acidimicrobiia > Acidimicrobiales > BP-101 > BP-101. Next base: position 901 of record JAUTXA010000140.1, read on the forward strand.
AGTTGATCTCGACCGCCTTGTCGAAGCGCTCGGCGGCGGCGAACACCATCTCGGCATCGAAGTCCGACTCCGGCCGGCCGCGACCCACGACGATCCGACCCGTGCAGTGGCCGAGGATGTCCATGTGGGGGTTGGCGACCGCCGCGACCATGCGACGGGTCATCTCCTTGCCGTCCATGCGCAGCTTCGAGTGCACACTCGCCACCACGACGTCGAGCGAGGCCAGCAGCTCGGGCTCCTGGTCGAGGGCGCCGTCGTCGAGGATGTCGACCTCGATGCCGGTGAGGATGCGGAACGGCGCCATCTGCTCGTTGAGGTCGGCGACGATCGCCAGCTGCTCGCGGAGCCGCTCAGGTGAAAGCCCGTTGGCAATCGTCAGCCGGGGTGAGTGGTCGGTGAGCACCATGTACTCGTGGCCCAGCTGGCGCGCCGCATCGGCCATGACGGGGATGGGGCTGCCGCCATCGGACCAGTCGGAGTGGGTATGGCAGTCACCGCGCAGGGCGGCCCGGATCTCGGCCCCGGGTCCCGTCTCCGGATCCGGCATCGAGCCTTCGAGGCGCTCGAGATACGTCGGCTTCTCCCCGGCCAGGGCCTGCTGGATGACACGCTCGGTCTTCTCGCCGATGCCGGGCAGCTCGCGCAGGCGGCTGGTGCGGGCCCGCTCCTCGAGCTCGGTGCGGTCGAGCGACCTGACGGTGTCAGCCGCGGTGCGGAACGCCTTGACCCGATAGCTCGGCTCGCGCCCGCGCTCGAGGAGGTAGCCGATTCGGTCGAGTGCTTCGGCTGGCTCCAACGACGTCAGTCAGTCGCCCTTGTGGTGCTTCCCGGCCCGAACCTTGACGGCAGGCTGGGCCGTGGTGGGCGGCGTGGTCGTCGGAGCCAGCGTCGGGGCCGAGGTCGACGGGGTGGTGCTGGCCTTGGCCGGCGAGCCCGGGTTGGCCGGGGCGATCGACACCAGGACCAGGAACAGCACCAGGGCGGCGACGGCTCCGAGGACCCACGCCCGCCGGGTCTGCCAGAGCGGGCCGACGGCATCGAGGACCCGGTTGGCCAGCGGTGGGCTCGCCGCCGGGCTGGCAGCAGCGGCGGCGACGGCCGCGGCGGGCACGACCTGGGTGGGCTCGGCAGCCACCGGCTCGGCGACGACGGCGCCGGACGCGGCGCCGACCGTGGCTCCGGTGGCGATCATGGTGGTGGCGTCGCCCGCCACCGCGGCGGACGACCCCGACGAGGCGGCGGCGAGGCCGATGGCCTCGGCCATGCTCCGGGCGTCGGCGAAGCGATGGGCAGGCTGGCGGGCCATGGCCCGCTCGATGGCGCCACCGAGATCGGGATCGAGATCGGGTCGCTGGCGGAGGACGGGAGTGTGATCCCCCCCGTGGATGGCTGCCGCCACGGCCACGGCGTTGGACCCGGCGAAAGGCTTCAGCCCCGTCGCCGCCTCGTAGAGGACGACACCGAGCGAGTAGAGGTCGGACTGAGGCGTTGCGGCCTTGCCGTCGAGGCGCTCGGGGGCCAGGTAGGCGGGCGTGCCCAGGAGCAGGTTGCTGGCGGTGAGGTCGAGGTGGGTGTTGTCGCCCCCCACCTCCTCGACCGTCTTGGCGATGCCGAAGTCGGCCACCTTGGCGCAGCCGTCGGACGAGATCAGGATGTTGCCGGGCTTGACGTCTCGGTGCACGATCCCGGCGTCGTGGGCCATGGCCAAGGCCCCCAGCACGTCACCCGCCACCAGCCGGAGCCACGACGACTCGACCGCGCCCCCGGCGATGCGCTCGGCCAGGGTCGTGCCGGGAAGCCGCTCCATCACGATGTACGGGGTGCCGTCCTCGGCCTCGCCGGTGTCGTAGACGGCCACGATGTTCGGGTGGGACAGCCCGGCGGCAGCGCGGGCCTCGATCTCGAAGCGACGGCGCATCTCAGGTGCGGCGGCGACGTCAGGGCGGAGCACCTTGACCGCGACGGGACGCTCGAGGCGCTGGTCGAGGCCGTCGTAGACGTCGGCCATGCCGCCCCGTCCGAGGAGGTCACCGATGCGGTACCGCCCACCCAAGAGGCGGCCGTCGGTACCTGGTTCTGCCGCCCTCGTCCCTGAATCCACGGCACATCCTTACCCCTCGTCGTCAGAATGTCACCATGCGAGAAGGTCCTGCCCCCGCCGGCCTCCTCCTCACCGGTGGCCGGAGCACCCGTATGGGCAGGGACAAGGCCTGGCTCGACCCCGGCGACGGGTCGGGCTCACTGGCGGCCCGGGCGGCCCGGGCGCTCCAGGCGGCCGGCCTCGACCCTCTCTTCGAGGTCGGTCCCGGCGCCAGCCCGCTCGAGACCGTCGCCGACCCCGGGCTAGGGCCTCTCATGGCCGTGGCTACCGCCGCCCGGCGTCTCCCGACCGGTCTCGACGCCGTGGTCCTGGCGTGCGACATGCCGGACGTGGGTGAGGACCTGTTGCGGTACCTCGCCCAGCACCCGGCGGCTGGGTCGGTCGTACCGGTGGCCGACGGCCATCCCCAAGTCCTCTGCGCCCGTTGGTCAGCCGCCGACCTCCAGCGAGCCATCGCCCAAGCGGACGGAGGCGAGCGGTCGCTGCGAACCCTCTTGGGGCCCGACGACGTCACCTTCGTCACCGAGGACGAGTGGTCGGGCCACGCGCCGGCTCACGCCTTCGTCGACCTCGACACCGCGGCTGACCTGGCCGAGTGGCAGCGCGAGATGATGGAGCCATGGTGACCCCGACGACCAGCACGGCCGGCGCCACCCGGCGCAACACAGCCGAGGTCCAGGTTGACGCCATCCGCGATGGGCGCCGCCTCGTGCTCCCCGATCGCCTGGCTACCGAGGAGCCCATGGAGATCCGGGCCCACGGACCGGGGCAGGAGCCGGTCAGCATCGCCGTCACCATGCGCACGCCCGGTCACGACTTCGAGCTGGCGACCGGCTTTCTCGTGACCGAGGGCCTGGCTCCGTCCCGCGCCACCGTTTCAGAGGTGCGCTATTGCGACCTGCCCGATGGTGGCGAGCAGCAGTACAACATCGTGACGGTCACGCTGCGTCGCCCCTTCGAGCGCCAGCCCGACGACCGCGGCTTCGTCGCCGCGGCCGGCTGCGGGATATGCGGCAAGGAGACGCTCGATCAAGTGGCGTTGAGCTGCCCCGTCGTCACCAGCGACGTGACCGTCCCAACCGCCATCATCCTCAGCCTGCCCGACCGCCTGCGAGAGGGTCAGGCTGTGTTCGAACGCACC
>JAUTXA010000239.1 GCA_030838265.1 Actinomycetota bacterium
CAGACGGCGAGCTCGATGCCGGCCGCGGCCGCCTCGAGCACGGCGGCGGGCGCGCCCCCGGCCGGAACGAGGATCATGCTGACCGTCGCACCCGTCTTCTCGCGCGCCTCGGCGACGGACGCGAAGACGGGGATGCCGTCGACGTCGGTGCCCGCCTTCTTGGGGCTCACGCCGCCCACCACCTGGGTGCCGTAGTCGCGGTTGCGCAGGGCGTAGAAGCGGCCCTGCGATCCGGTGATGCCCTGGACGATCACCTTGGTTGACTTGTCGACGAAGATGCTCATTGGGCCTTGCCTCCGGCCAGCTCGACGGCCTTGCGGGCCGCGCCCAGCATGGTGGGCAGCGAGATGAGCGTGTCGGACTCGTGCGACTTCAAGATCGCTCGTCCCTCCTCGGCATTGGTGCCGTCGAGGCGGATCACGATGGGGGCCTTGATGGTGACGCGCTCGAGGGCTTGCACGATGCCCTCGGCCACGACCTCGCCCTTGGTGATGCCACCGAAGATGTTGATGAAGATCGACTTGACCTTCTCGTCGCTGTTGATGACCTCGAGAGCGCCGGCCATGATCTCGGCGGTCGCGCCGCCCCCGATGTCGAGGAAGTTGGCGGGCTGGCCGCCGACCTGGTTGACGACGTCGCAGGTCGACATGGCGAGGCCGGCGCCGTTGGCGATGATGCCGACGTCGCCGTCGAGCCCGACGTACTGCAGACCCTTCTCCTTGGCCCGCGCCTCACGGGGGTCGAGCTCGGCCATGCCCCGGAAGTCGTCCCACTCGGGGTGTCGGAACGAGGCGTTGTCGTCGAGGGTGACCTTGGCGTCGAGGGCGTGCACCGCACCTTCGGGCGTCAGGATCAGCGGGTTGATCTCGGCCAGGTCGCAGTCGCCTTCGGTGTAGCAGCGGTAGAGCTTGACCAGGATGTCTACGGCGCCGTCGGTGGCCTTGGGGTTGAGCTTGGCCGCCGTCACCCACTGGCGGGCCCGCTCCGGCGTGAGGCCGTCGACGGGGTCGATGTGGATGCGGGCGATGGCGTCGGGGTTGCGCTCGGCCACGACCTCGATCTCGACGCCGCCTTCGGCGCTGAGCATGCCGAGGTGCTGCTTGGCCGAGCGGTCGAGGGTGAAGCTGGCGTAATACTCCTCAGCGATGTCGGAAGCGTGCTCGACCCAGAGGCGCTTGACGACATGGCCCTTGATGTCGAGACCGAGGATGTGGCCGGCGTGCTCGCGCACCTCGGCCTCGTTGGCGGCCAGCTTCACGCCACCGGCCTTGCCCCGTCCGCCCACCTGGACCTGGGCCTTCACGACGACGGGGAAGCCGGCGGCGTTGGCCTGCTGCACCGCCTCGTCAACCGTGTCGGCCACGCCACCGGCGCTGACCGGGATGTCGAAGCGGGCGAAGTACTGCTTGCCCTGGTACTCGAACAGGTCCACTGGCTACTCCTGGGGTTCGCGTGCGTCGAGGGCCTGTTCGAGCCACTCGGAGATCTTGGGCAGCGGGGTGCCGGGGGTGAAGCACTCGGCCACGCCGGCTTCCTTCAGCTTGGGGATGTCGGCGTCGGGGATGATCCCGCCGCACATGACGAGGACGTCGTCGGCGCCGCGCTCCTTGAGGAGGGCCACGACCCGGGGCACCAGCGTCATGTGGGCCCCCGAGAGCAGCGACAGCCCGACGGCGTCGGCGTCCTCTTGGATGACGGCCTCGACCACCTGCTCGGGCGTCTGGTGGAGGCCGGTGTAGATGACCTCGAACCCGGCGTCGCGGAGGGCCCGGGCGATGACCTTGGCCCCGCGGTCGTGGCCGTCGAGACCGGGCTTGGCCACGATGACGCGGTAGGGACGCTTCACGGGGCGTCATAGTAGGCAGGTGCCCCTCCACCCCCTCCAAACGGAGTGGGACGCCGACCTGCGCGCCGGCGATCCTCTCGGGTTCCCCGGGTACGGCGGCGGGCCCTCACCCGAGTCGGTACTGACCGGTCGAACCGACCACTATGCGCTCATCGAGGGGCGCTTCGACGTGCTCGGCGGGTCGATGGGCGCGGCTCACGGCGAGCGGGTGGTGCGGGCCTTTCGCCGTGCGGCTGATGCTCGGTTGCCCGTCGTCGTGCTGACCGCGAGCGGGGGCGCCCGCATGCAGGAGGGCATGGTCTCGCTGATCCAGATGGCCCGCACCGCTTCTGCTTCTGCTGCTCATGCCGGGGCCGGGCTGCTGTCGGTCGGGGTCTTCCGGTCGCCGACGACGGGTGGCGTGTACGCCTCGTACGGGTCGCTGTGCGCGGTGCGGGCCGCGGTGGCCGGAGCCATCGTCGGCTTCGCCGGGCCGCGGGTGGTCGAGCTGACGACGGGACAGCCCTTGCCGTCCGACTCGCACACCGCCGAATCGGCGCTCGCCTCTGGCTGGGTGGACGCGGTGGTGGCAGACGAGTCGGACGCGCAGGCCGAGTGGGTCGAGGGTGTCCTCGGGCTGCGGACGATGCCGCCGCCGCCATTGCCCCTGGCCCAGGCGGTCGACGTGTCGGTGTCGTTGCCCGGGGCCTGGGGCGAGGTGGTGCGAGCCCGCGACTCTCACCGCCTGTCGCCCGGCGACCTGGCCCGCGGCGTGTGCGACTCGTGGGTCGAGCTGCGCGGGCCCGACGTGTCGGCCGCCAGCGCGGGGCTGGCCTCGATCGGCTCGCGTCGCGTCGTGGTGGCGTCGTTGGGACGGGCCGCGCCGGTGCCGTCCGACTACCGCCTCGTGCAGCGGGCCATCGCCCTGGCCGGGCGGTTGGGCCTGCCCTTGCTCACGCTGGTCGACACCCGCGGCGCCGATCCGTCCCCGTCATCCGAGGCCGACGGAGTGGCCGCCGAGATCGCCCGCACGTTGGCGGCCATGGCCTCGCTGCCGTCGGCCTCGGTGGCGGTCTGCACGGGCGAGGGCGGGAGCGGTGGCGCCTTGGCCGTGGCCTTTGCCGACCGGCTGCTGATGTTGGAGCACTCCATCTTCTCGGTGATCGCGCCCGAGGGGGCGGCGGCCATCCTTCGTCGCGATGCGGGCCAAGCAGCCGACGTGGCCGCGTCGCTGCGGCTCACCGCTCTCGACATGGTCGAGCTGGGCATCGCCAACGCCATCGTTCCCGAGGGCGACACCGCCGCCGACACCGCCAGCCTGGTGAAGCTCGCCGTCGGACGGCATCTGGCCGAGGCCCAGCCCGGCGAGCGGCGAACTCGCTTCGACGCCGCCACCCGGCGATGGCTGCAATGAGCGTTGCCCCTTCTCGTCGCGATCGGGCCCGGTCGTGGATCCTCATCGCCGGGTTGGCGGTGGCGGCCGCCGTGCTCCTGCTCGTCTTCGTCCTGCGGCTGTCGCACACCACCGGAGCCAAGACCCAGCTCGGAACGGACGTCTTCGTGGTGGGCAAGGCGACCACGTTCGCGCCCAAGGTCAAGGCCACCGGCCCACTGCTCTTCGCCGACCTGCGGGCCCACAGCCGCCAGCTCAACGTGTACGTCCAGCACGTCGGCGCCGATCCGCGGCGAGGGTGGATGGCCTTCGACGCCCACACCCCCGACGACGTCCGCTGTCTCGTGGCCCTCGACCGCCGGACGTTGGGGCTGCGGGACTGCCACGGCCACCCCTACCCCCCCGACGGCGCCGGCCTCACCCACTACAAGGTCACGATCGACCCCGCCGACCAGGTCGTCGTCGACCTCAGCCAGCCCGCCGCCTGACCCTCGACTCGACCCGACCACAACCCC
>JAUTXA010000260.1 GCA_030838265.1 Actinomycetota bacterium
TGCTCGGTGCCGGCGACATGGGTGAGGGCATGGCAGTGGCCCTGGCCCGCTCGACGGCCGGCGAGGTCCTCGTTGCCAACCGCACCCGCTCGCGGGCCCGCGCTCTGGCGGCGCGGGTGGGTGGGCGGGCGGTCGAGCTTGGCGCCCTCGGGCCCGCCCTTGAGGAAGTCGACGTGCTGCTCACCTCGACCGGGTCGACCGAAGTGTTGGTCGAAGCCGACGACCTGGCCGCGGTCATGTCGGCTCGTCGGGGTCGGCCGCTGCTCGTGGTCGACGTAGCCGTGCCCCGCGACGTCGACCCTGGTGCCGGCGAGATCGAGGGCGTGACCCTGCTCGACATGGATGACCTTCGGGCTTTCGCCGAGGCCGGGCTGGCCGCCCGCCACGCCGAGGTCGCCGGGGTCGAGGCCATCATCGGCGACGAGGTCGAGCGCCACGCCGCTCTGACCAGCGCTCGCCAGGTCGCCCCACTCGTCGTCGCCCTCCGTCAACACGCCGAATCCGTCCGGGTGGCCGAGCTCGAACGCCATGCCGCCAAGCTGGCCGAGCTCGACCCCTCGCAGCGCGACGCGGTCGACTCCCTCACGCGCGGCCTGCTGGCCAAGCTGCTGCACCAGCCGACCGCCGCGCTGAAGGACACCGCCGGCTCGGCTCGAGGCGAGCGGCTGGCCGAAGCCCTCCGCGCTCTCTTCGACCTCTAGGCCGAGGTGGCCGCGCCCCTGCGTTTGGCTACGCGGGGAAGCCCGCTTGCCCGGTGGCAGGCCGAGCATGTGGCGTCGCTCCTGGGCGGCGACGTCGAGCTCGTCTTGGTCTCCACGACTGGCGACCGGCGCACCGACGTCCCCATCGCGTCCCTCGGCGGGCAGGGCGTCTTTGTCAAGGAGGTGCAAGCGGCCGTGCTCGACGGACGGGCCGACCTCGCTGTGCACTCGGCCAAGGATCTCCCTTCTGGGCCGCAATCCGGTCTGGTGATCGGCGCCGTCCCCGAGCGGGGCGAGCCGCGCGACGCCTTGGTGGGCAGCACCCTGGCCGACCTGGCTGCCGGGGCGGTCGTGGCTACCGGGTCGGTGCGGCGGCGGGCTCAGCTGGCGGCCGCCCGTCCCGACCTCGGGTTCGCCGACCTGCGGGGCAACATAGGTACCCGCCTCGACAAGGCGGCCGGGTTCGGTGCCATCGTCATGGCTGCGGCCGCATTGCAGCGGTTGGGTCTCGACGACCGCATCACCGAGATGCTGTCGGTCGAGGTGCTGCTCCCTCAGGTCGCCCAAGGTGCGCTCGCCGTCGAATGCCGGGCTGACGACGACGAGGTGCAGGGCCGGCTCCGGACGATCGAGCACTCGCCGTCGCGGCGGGCCGTCGACGCCGAGCGGGCCTTCCTCGCCGAGCTCGGCGGCGGCTGCGACCGTCCCGTGGGGGCCCACGCCGTCATCAACGGGGCGACGATCGAGCTCGAGGGCTTGCTGTGCAGCCTCGACGGGCGGGTCGTGCTCCGTCACGCCGCCTCGGGGGACGAGCCGGCCGCTCTTGGCCGCGCCGTGGCCCGCCATCTGTTGGACAACGCTGGCGGTCAGTCGTTGCTCGACCAGCTGCAGGGTCGGGCGTGACCGTCTATCTGGTGGGTGCCGGGCCTGGTGACCCGGGGTTGCTGACCGTGCGCGGTGCCGAAGTTCTGGCGAGGGCCGACGTCGTGATCTACGACCGCCTGTCGGTCGCGTCCCTCCTTGAGCTGGCCCCACCGGATGCGGAGCGCATCAGCGTTGGCAAGGCCCCGGGGGGTGAGGGCGTCTCGCAGGACGACATCAACGCCCTGCTGATCGAGCGCGGGCGCGCCGGCGGGACGGTCGTGCGCTTGAAGGGTGGCGACCCCTTCGTCTTCGCCCGCGGTGGCGAAGAGGCCGCCGCCCTGTTGGGCGCGGGTGTGCCCTTCGAGGTCGTTCCCGGTGTGACGTCAGCCGTGGCCGTCCCTGCCTACGCCGGCGTGCCGCTCACCCAACGAGGCCTGGCCACGTCGTTCACGGTCGTGACGGGACACGAGGATCCGTGGGCCGCGACCGAGACCGACTGGGACGCGGTCGCGCGTGTCGGCGGCACCATCGTCATCCTCATGGGGGTGGCGACCCGGGCCGAGATCGCCCGTCGCCTCGTGGCCGCCGGCCTCGACGGGGCCACGCCAGCGGTCGCCGTGCAGTGGGGGACCCGGCCCGAGCAGATCACGGTGCGGACGACGCTCGCCGGCCTGGGTGACGCCGCCGTCGCCGCGCCGGCCACGATTGTCATCGGCGCCGTCGCCGGCCTCGACCTCGCCTGGTTCGAGCATCGCCCGCTCTTCGGCCGCCGCGTTGTCGTGACTCGCCCCGCCGGGCAGGCCAGCGGCCTGAGTCGGCGGCTTCGCTCGGTCGGGGCTGAGGTGCTCGAGGTGCCGTCGATTGAGATCACCGAGGCGGCCGACGGCGGCGCCGCCATGCTGGCCGCGTCGGCCAGCGCGGCTCGGTACGACTGGGTCGTCTTCACTTCGGCCAACGCCGTGGGCCGCTTCCTCTCCCTGCTGCCCGACGCCCGAGACCTCGGCCCCGCCAAGGTGGCGGCCGTGGGCTCGGCCACGGCCGAAGAGCTGGCGAATTGGCGGGTGGTCGCTGACCTGGTGCCGCAGGAGTTCGTGGCGGAAGCGCTGCTAGCCGCCTTCCCCGACGGTCCCGGTCGCATCCTGTTGCCTCAGGCCGCGGGCGCCCGTGACGTGTTGTCCTCGGGGCTTCGAGACAAGGGCTGGGACGTCGACGTCGTGGAGGCGTATCGAACCGAGCCCGTCCCGATTCCGCCGAGCCTCGCCGAAGCCGCTCGCCAGGCCGACGCCATCGCCTTCACGTCGTCCTCGGCGGTGACGTCGTACCTCGAGGCCGCCGGTCGCGACGCCATCCCTCCGGTCGTCGCTTGCATCGGCCCCGTCACCGCGGCCACCGCCCGACGCTTGGGGCTCGACGTGACGGCGGAGGCCGTGACCCACGACCTCGACGGCCTCGTCGCCGCCCTGATCCGAGCCCTCGCCCCCTCGGCTGAGCGGGGCGATCCCGGGAAGTGACCGTAGGCTGGTGAGGTGAGCTTTCCCGCCCAACGCTTGCGCCGGTTGCGGCGCACGCCGGCCCTGCGTCGGCTGGTGGCCGAGACCCGGCTCGGGGTTGACGACCTGGTGGCGCCGCTGTTCGTCCGGGAGGGCATCACCGAGCCGCAGCCCATCGCCTCCCTCCCCGGTGTGGTGCAGCACACGCGTGACTCACTGGTGAAGGAGGCCCACCGGTTGAGCAGCCTCGGTGTCCCCGCCCTTGTCCTGTTCGGCATTCCCTCGCGCAAGGATCCCGAGGGGTCGGAGGCCTGGAACCCCAACGGCATCGTGCAACTGGCTCTCAAGGACCTGCGCGATGACTTGGATGACGCCATGGTCCTCATCCCCGACCTCTGCCTCGACGAGTACACCGACCACGGTCATTGCGGCATCGTGCGGCCCGACGGCACGGTCGACAACGACGCCACGATCGAGCTCTACGCCCGAACCGCGGTGGCCCAGGCCGAAGCCGGTGCCGACCTGGTCGCGCCGAGCGGGATGATGGACGGCCAGGTGGGCGCCATCCGCAATGCCCTCGACGGCGGCGGGTTCAACGAGACCGGGATCCTGGCCTACGCCGCCAAGTTCGCCTCCGCCCTCTACGGCCCGTTCCGCGATGCCGTCGACGTGACCATCGTCGGCGGCGGCGACCGCAAGGGCTACCAGCAGGACTGGCACAACCGCGGCGAGGCCCTGGCCGAGGTGAGGGCCGACATCGCCGAGGGCGCCGACATCGTGATGGTGAAGCCCGCCCTGGCCTACCTCGATGTCATCGCGGCCGTGAAGGCGTCGACTGACGTCCCCGTCGCCGCCTATCACGTGAGTGGCGAGTACTCGATGCTGAAGGCGGCGGCCGAGCGAGGCTGGATCGACGGCGAGGCCGTTGCCCTCGAGCACCTCACCGCCATCAAGCGGGCCGGCGCCGACATCATCGTCACCTACCTGGCAGGCGAGGTGGCCGAGAGCCTCAATGGCTGACGGCAACGCCGAGCTCTTCGAGCGGGCCAATCGCGTCATCCCGGGTGGCGTCGACTCCCCGGTGCGGGCCTTCGGGTCGGTGGGCGGGACGCCCTACTTCGTCGCCCGCGCTGGGGGTCCGTTCGTGTGGGACGTCGACGGTCGTCGCTACATCGACTACGTCCAGTCCTACGGAGCGTCGATCTTGGGCCATGCCCACGCCGACGTGGTGGCCGCCGTGCAGCAGGCCGCCGTCGACGGCTCGACCTACGGCGCGCCGACCGAGCGCGAGGTCTTGCTGGCCGAGGCGATCTGCGAGCGCGTCGGCTCGGGTTGTGACTTGGTCCGTCTCGTGTCGAGCGGCACCGAGGCGACCATGTCGGCGGTGCGAGTGGCGAGGGGCTTCACAGCCCGGGACCGGGTGGTGATGTTCGAGGGTTGCTACCACGGCCACAGCGACGGCCTCCTCGCCGCGGGTGGCAGTGGCATGGCGACCCTCGGGCTGCCGGCCTCGGCCGGCGTCCCCCGGGGCGCGGTGGCCGACACCGTCGTCGTCCCCTACAACGACGTTCCCGAGCTCGATGACGACGTGGCCTGCGTCATCGTCGAGCCCGTGGCCGCCAACATGGGGTTGGTCTGCGCTCAGACCGGCTTCCTCGAAGGGCTGCGGGCCGCGTGTGACGCCGCCGGGGCCCTCCTCATCTTCGACGAGGTCATCACCGGCTTCCGGCTGGCGCGCGGCGGCGCCACCTCGTGGACGGGCGTCCGCCCCGACCTGTGGACGTTCGGCAAGGTGATCGGCGGCGGCCTGCCCCTGGCCGCCTTTGCCGGCCGGCGCGACGTCATGTCGGTGCTCGCCCCCCTCGGCCCCGTGTACCAAGCCGGCACTCTCTCGGGGAACCCGCTGGCGACGGCGGCCGGGCTCACCGTCCTCGACCACCTCGACGCCGGCGCCTACACCAAGCTCACCGAGACGGCGTCCACCCTGGCTGCGGGCTTGACCGAGGCCATGGCGGCGGCGGGTGTCGAAGCCCAGGTGCCGGTCGTCGGGCCCCTCGTCGGCCTCTTCTTCGGGAGCGAGCCGGTCACCGACTACGACGGAGCGAAGCGGTCGGCTGACACCGGCGAGTACGCCCGCTTCTTTCACGGGATGCTCGATCGCGGCGTGGCCTTCGCCCCCGGTCCCTACGAGATCTTCTTCCCCAGCCTGGCCCACGGGACGGCCGAGATCGACGCCACCATCGAAGCGGCTGTCGCCGTGGCCGCCACCCTCGCCCCCGCCGGTTAGCCCGCTGATCGCAAGCCGCGGAGCTGCACGTCGAGCAGGTGCTCGACCAGCGTCTCCAGTCCGACGACAGGGAATCCCGGGACGGCGATCGTCAGTGACGTGATGCCGTGCACCACGGCCCACAGCCCCGACGACATCACCAGCGGGTCGCCAGGGGCCAGGCCGCCGCTGGCGATGGCCTCTTCCACATTGGCCACCAGGTGGCCGAAGCCCGTCGCCGCGTCCATGGCCGGCATCGGCAGCGGCATGGTCCGATCCATGAAGAGAATGCGGTACTGCTCGGGGTGCTCGATCCCGAAGCGGACGTAGGCCCGACCCCGCTCCCGCAGACGCTCGACCGGGTCCTCGATGCTGGCGATGGCCGCCTCCACGAAGCGATCGAAGGCCCCGAACTCGCGCTGGCAGACGGCCACCATCAACTCGGCCTTGTCGGCGAAGTGGAGGTAGATGGCAGGAGGAGTCACCCCGGCGGCGGCCGCCACCTCGCGCATCGACACACGCGACTCGTCGCCGGTCTTGGCCAGCAACCGGGACGCCACCTCGACGATCTCGTCGCGCAGCCGGTCGCCCTCGCCCCGAGCCGAACGCGGTCGGGGACGGGGACGGGTCGCGGCTATGCCGGTGCTCCGGTCAGCTCGGGCTCGACCGTGTCGGGCGGCCGGTGCTCGCCCTCGCTGATGCCGAAGCGGTCGTGGATCCGACGCATCCAGGCCGGTGCCCACCAGTTGGCGTCGCCGGCCAGACGCATGAAGGCCGGCACGAGGCACGCCCGGATCAAGGTCGCGTCCATGAGGACGGCCATCGTCAGCCCGACGCCGAACAGCTTGATGAAGGTGATCTGTGACGTGGCGAAGGCAGTGAAGACCACGGCCAGCAGAGCTGCCGCGGCGGTGACGATCCGCCCTGTGTGCTCGAGGCCGATCGCCACCGAGCTGATGTTGTCGCCCGTGCGGTCGTGCTCCTCCTTGATGCGCGACAGCAGGAAGACCTCGTAGTCCATCGACAAACCGAACGCGATGCAGAACATGAGGATCGGTGTGGTCGCCACGAGCGAACCCGTCGGCGTGAAGTTGAAGAAGCCCTTCCAGTGACCTTCCTGG
>JAUTXA010000263.1 GCA_030838265.1 Actinomycetota bacterium
CTGACCCACTTCAGGGGCGGGTCAGGCTCGGGGACGGCCCGTTCTTTGAGCAGCACCCGCCTACGATGTTCAAACGTTGGGTCATGGGCGGACCGAGTGTCATCAGCCCGTTGGTCGCCGCCGTTGGTACCCGGCGACCCTGACATCCCCGGCGGCCGCCACGCGGGTCGGGTGAAGCCCGACTTTCGTCGCCTCGGCCGAGAAGGTGCGAGCGTTGTCGAGGGCGCACGCCAGCGGATCGTTGTTGAAGAAGGCGAAGACATCGGCGTCCGGGGGCCAGAGATGGCGCAGTGTCGAGGCCCAGGTCGCAAGGGCCTGTCGGCCATAGCAGGGCCGCGGTGAAGCCCTGCCCTCGTGGAAGCGGATGAAGCCCCAGTCAGCCGTCCTCCGGACCGGCGTCTGACGGTGGGGGCTGTCGGCCAGGCAAAGAGCAGCATTGCGGTCCCGCAGCAGGGCCCAGAAGCCCTCGTGCCACCACGAATCGTGCCGGGGCTCGACGACCACCCGAACGTCAGGCGGGAAGCGGTCGAGGCACCGGGCGAGGGCGTCGAGGTCGATGCGGAGCGTTGGGGGGAGCTGCACGAGCACCGGGCCCAACTTGGGGCCGAGCTCGCAGGCCGACACGAAGAACCGCTCGACCGGCTCCTGTGGTTCGCGCAGGCGCTTCACGTGGGTGAGGTAGCGGCTCATCTTGACCGCGAACACGAAGTCGTCGGGCGTCCGGGCCCGCCACCTGGCAAACGTCTCGGGCGGAGGGAGCCGGTAGAACGAGTTGTTGAGCTCGACGGTGGCGAACCGTTCGGCGTAGTGCTCGAGCCAACGGGCCTGGGCCACCCCCTTCGGGTAGAAGCTGTAGCGCCAGTCGCGGTACTGCCAGCCCGACGTGCCGAGGAAGAGGGTCACGTTGGGCTGCCCGGGCGAGAGTCGATCAGCGCCGGTTCAGCACCTTGCCCAAGGCCTCTTTGCCGGTGGTGATGACGGCGTCGAGGACGGCGACGGGCAGCCCCACGATCATGTTCAGCGGCGGCGTGTCGGGGGCCAGGGGATGCGGGCGGGTTGGGGCGGTGAGCTTGGCGTTCTCGAGGGTGGTGCCGAGCTCGTCGAGCTCTTCTTGGGTCATCGCCTCGCGGATCTGCGGGAAGAGCTCGTTCTCCTCCTCCTCGACGTGGTGGCGGACGCTCTCGATGAGGACCGTCATCTTGGCGTCGAAGCGCTCGTCGGTCGGCGCCATCTTCTCGAGCTCCCACAAGGTCACCTTGACCAGATGGTGCTCCTCGAGAGCCTCGAGCACGAGCCCGGTAGCCTCCTCGATCGCCTTGCGGGCCGCGGGGTAGACGAACTCCTCCTCGATCACGGCGTGAACGGAGAGATGCTCGGTCACCTTGTCGACGATCTGCCGCTTCTCGATTGGGTCGTCCGACTGCTCGAAGCGGGAGAAGAGCTGGTCGACGTTGTTGTGATCTTGCTTGAGAAGGGTGAGTGCGTTCATGGCCATGACCTTCCCCTCGTCGGCGCGGGCCCAATCGTGACGAGCCAGACTTCGGTCATGGACGAAGCCGAGCAGCAGCGCCGACGGGACGCGGTGCGGGACCTCATGCCGAAGGCGCCGTTCATCGCCGGTTTGGGCTTGATCATCGAGCGCTACGACCCCGACGACGTCGCGGTGCGCGTCCCCTTCCGGCCCGATCTCACCAACGACGGCACCTACTACCACGGCGGTGTGATCGCCTCGGCCGTCGACACGGCGGGGGCGGCCGCGGCGTGGTCGAACCACGACTTCGAGAAGGGAAGCAGGGCGTCCACGGTGGCCATGACCATCCAGTACGTCGGGGCCTGCCAGAAGTCGGACCTGGTGTGTCAGGCGAGAGCCGTCAAGCGGGGCAAGGAGCTCGTCTTCACCGAGATCACGGCAACCGATGCCGCGGGCAAGATCGTGGCCCACGGCCTCCAGACCTATCGCATCGTGTGACGGCGCGTGCTCAGTCGATGACGCGTCGGACGGGCGCGTCTTCGACTACTTGGCCGCTGACGACCTCGTCCTCGACCACCTGGCCCTCGACAACCCGAGCGATCGGTCGTGGCGTGCGCTGCACCACGACCGGGTCCTCGTAGACGGTCTCCGTCACCACCCGGCGGCGAGGCGCCCGGCGGTAGAGGGTGGGCCCGCCCATCAATGAGGCCACGACCACGACGAGAAGGATGATGAGCAGCAGCGTCGTCATACCGATGGTGTTTCCACCACGGCGGGTGGGCAAACGGAGGGGTCAGCCGCCGGCCTTCTCGCGGGACTCCGACTCCGTCCATGAGAAGACGCCTTTCGACATGGTCGAGGCCTCTTCGACGGCTCGCTGACCGAAGACCTGGGCACGCGCCGCGTGGACGCCGGCGTCGTCAGGGGCAGCCTGGGCCGCCAGCTCGGCGAGGTGGCCGGCGAGCCGCAGGTCACCCGCAGCCGCCAGCTCGAGAGCGCGGTCGGCCAAGCGGGCCGGTCCTCCGGCCAAGGCCGCCAGCTCGGTTGCCAGCTCCGCCTCGGGGGCGGGCTTGAGAGTGGCGGGGTTGCCGTCGTACCAGCCGCCGTAGAGGCGCCAGATGTTGCGGACGACGAACTCGGGCTCGTCGTAGATGGGCTGGAGGTAGGGACGCTCGAGCAGATGGGCTGGGGCCCGCACGGTGTGGATGATCTCGTCGAGTCGCGCCCCCTGGTTCATGAGCTCGAGCGTCTGGGTGTGCAACGACTCCAGCATCTCGGCCGTCTCGGTGAGGGCCTGGCGGACGCGCTGGGGCCCGACGACCGGGAAGCCGTGGCCGGGCAGGAGGACCTCGGGCTCGAGGTCGGCCATCTCACGCAGGGCCACCGCCCACTCGGCGGGATAGCGCTGGACCTTCTGGGGGTTGCCGGCGTTGGGCGAGGCCCAGATGAAGAGGTCGCCGCAACACAGGACGCGGCTCTCGGGAATCCAGGTCCAGGTGTGGTCGTCCGTCTCTCCTCGGGCGTGGTGGAGCTCGAAGCGCCGCCCGCCAACGTCGATGTCGTGGCGATCCCGGTACGTCTCGTCCGGGTAGCGGTACTGCGTCGGCCAGCGCAGGTTCGGCAGCTTGAACTGTCGCTGGTTGATCACCGAGTTGTACCCGGCGGTGAGGATGTAGCGATCGAAGCGGTGGGGGAGGGCCTCGTGGGCGACGACCCGGGGTGGCTGCCAGCCGTTCGTCGACGCCTCCTCCTCGAACACGGGCACACCGAAGACGTGGTCGATGTGACCGTGGGAGTACACGGCGGTGTCGAGCCGGGCGGCTGACCATCCCCGCAGCGCCTCGTGGACCTGGCGGGCCAGAAGCAGGCTGCCCGTATCGACCAGGACGAGGCCATCGTCGGTGCTGAAGGCCGAGACGTTGGCAAAGGACGGGACGAACGCGGTGCCGTCGCCGATCTCGACCAGCCCCCCGCCGAACGAGAAGGGGTGGTGGTCGGCGATCGAGGCTTCGCCCCGCCACAGCTTGTCCGCCACCTCGAGGACCGAGTCAGTCATGTCCCTTCCCTCCCGACTTGTCGCATCCAGCGTGCAAGAACGGCTAGCGTGCCGCCGTGACCCTGGGGGAGCCTGCCACGAGTTCGGCCACGAGTTCGGTTGTCACCGACGGCCGCACCGCCCGCGCCCAGCGCACGCGCCGAGCCGTGGTGGACGCCCTCTTGGCCCTCATCGAAGAGGGTGACCTGCGCCCCACCGGTCCCCGTATCGCCGAGCGGGCCGGTGTCTCGCTTCGCTCCGTCTTCCAGCACTACAACGATCTCGAGAGCCTTTTCGCCGCGGCCGGGGAGCGTCAGCTCGAGCGCATCGCCGACGCCGTCACGCCGATCGACCCGACGCTGCCTCTCGGCGCTCGGGTGGTGTCCTACGCCGAGCAGCGCGGCCG
>JAUTXA010000168.1 GCA_030838265.1 Actinomycetota bacterium
GAGCGCACCGGCGGTCGCTACGGCCTGCAGACCATGTGCGAGGGCGGCGGCATGGCCAACGCCACCATCATCGAGCGCCTCGGCTAGACGCCTCGGCTAGGCCGGGAACAGCAACCGGAAGCAGGCACCCCCGCTGGCCGGGCTGAGGAGCTCGACTCGAACTCCCAGCCCGCCGGCCATCATCCGCACCAACGGCAGGCCGAGCCCCATGCCGGGCTCGGAGTGCTCGCCGCGGGTGAACGACTCGAAGACGGCCTCTCGCATCTCGTCGGGGATGCCGGGTCCGTGATCGCGTACGTCGAGGAACGGCCCGTTGGTCGACTCGTCGACGCCGGCGACGAGCTCGGCGTCACCGGCGTACTTGAGGGCGTTGTCGACCAGGTGACCGATGGCCAGGCGCAGCAGCTTGGGGTCGACGAAGACCTCGAGGTCGGGCGGGCAGCGCACGGTCACCAGCTCGGGCTCGAGGGCGTTGTCCCTGACCTGGGCCAGCAGCTCGGTCAGGGCCACCGTCACCGGCCGGGGGGCGATGGCACCGGCCTCGAACTGGGTGACGGTCAGCATCTCCTCGATGAGCGTCTGCAGCCTCGAGGTGGCGGCCTCGATGCGGTGCAGCATCTGGCGCTGCTGGCGGTCGTCGAGCTTGCCCTCGTAGTTGAGGATGGTGTGGACGAACCCGGAGATGATGGTGAGCGGGGTGCGCAGCTCGTGTGACACCTGGGCCAGGAACCGGCTCTTCAGCCGCTCGAGCTGCAGGACGGACTCGTTGCGCTGGGCGCTCTCGATCGCCCCCGCCACCTGGGCGGCCAGCCCCCGCAACACGTCGAGGTCGTCGGCATCGAAGGCGTCGATCTCGTTGGAGTCGATCTGCAGCACCCCGATGACCTTGCCCAACGACACCAATGGCACGGCGAGGTAGCTGTGGCTCGGGGCGTTGCTGCCCAGCCGGGCCTGGGCTTGGTCGACGCGGTCGTCGGTGCGCAGGTCGGGGCTGTACATGGCCTCGCCCGTCGAGACGACCCGGCCTGAGATCCCGCTGCCGACGGGTAGGCGAGAGGCGAGGACGTCATCGCTCACCGTCGGGTCCGACGCGGCCACCCGCACGCCATCGGGGCCAACCAGCTGGATGGTCCCGCCCTTGAAGTCGACGAGCCGCCGCATGGCCGCCAGCACCGTGGCCAAGACGGGCTGGAGCTCGAGAGCAGGACCGATCTCGCCGGCCACGCGGGCGAGCAACGACTGGAGCTCGATCATCCGAGCCAGTCGCTCTTCGGCCGAGGCGGCCCGAGCCCGCATCCGCGTTGTCACCGCCGATCATCGTGGCACGCCGGCGCTAGCCTCGGCGCGGGCATGGTGAAGCTGATCTTGGGTGCGGTGATGTTCCTCGTCGTGATGCGAGTGGGGCTGGCCGCCCTGCGAGGCCTGGGAAGACCACTCCCTCCGCCGCCGCCCCCCGGCGAGATGCGGCGGGTCAGCCTCCGCTACCGGTGCACGATCTGCGGCACCGAGGTCAAGATGACGCACGCCAACGACGAGGTGCCCGAGGCGCCCCGCCACTGCCTCGAGGACATGCAGCTGCTGGCGCCGATCGAATAGCCGCCTAGCGGTAGCGAGTGGCGGTGAGGAACCCGGCCGTGATCATCACCAGGCCGATCAGCAGGTAGATGTTCGACGAGTGCAGCCCACCGGGGGCGGCGTCGAGGAGGTAGTTGCCGATGATGACGAGCACCCCACCGATCAAGAAGATGAACATCAGCACCGGCACCCAGCGGGGGCTGACCTTGTACTCCTTGGGGATGGGCGGGGTGTACCGGCCCGATGTGGTGGGCGAGCTCGACTGCGGGCCGCCCTTCGGTGTGACCCGGCCGCTCTTGACCTTCCGCTCCATGGGGCGAGGATAGTCCCGTGCTCCGCTCCCGCCCCGTGCTGGCCGTGGCCTGCGTCCTGCTCGGGTTCCTGGCCGTGGTCGCGGCCCGGTCGCGCCCCGCCAACCCGGCCTCCCGCCTGCCCCGCCAGTACGAGCTGGCCGGGCTCATCC
Source organism: Actinomycetota bacterium (assembly GCA_030838265.1). Classification (GTDB taxonomy): domain Bacteria; phylum Actinomycetota; class Acidimicrobiia; order Acidimicrobiales; family BP-101; genus BP-101. The sequence goes on from JAUTXA010000168.1 coordinate 2,039, forward strand.
AACGCCAACAGGCCTCAGCGCAACGCCTGCGCCGCCAGGTCGACGACCTTCGATCCCAGGTCGACCGCCTGGTGTCGGCGGGAGCCAAGACCCAAGCCGCCGCCGCCTCCCGCAAGGCCAGGCTGAGCGAGGCCTCGCTGGCGGCCGGTCTGGTGCCGGTGAGGGGCGCGGGCCTGCGCATCACCCTCGACGACTCGACGCTGGCCCAGTCGCCGGAGGGCAACGTCAACGACCTGGTCATCCACTCCCAGGATGTGCAAGCGGCGGTGAACGCGGCGTGGCGATCGGGAGCCGAAGCCATTTCGATCAACGACCAGCGGCTGGTCGGCACCAGCGCCGTGCTGTGCGTGGGCAACACGTTGCTGCTCAACGGCACCGTCCACTCCCCGCCGTACGTCATCGAGGCCGTGGGCGCCGGGCGCGACCGGCTCGAGTCCGACCCGCTGTTTCGCCGGCTGCGCGCCGACGCCGAGGCCTTCGGGCTGCGGGTGAAGGTCGAGCGCGACGACAGCCTCGATGTCGCCGCCTACAAGGGCAAGACGACCTTCAAGTTCGCCCAGCCCGCGGCCTGAGGCGGCGTGGCTACTGGGCCTGGACGAGCGGGACGCCCCGCTCGGTCGCCTCGGTAAGGGCGGCGTCGGCCGCCATGTAGAGCTCGTCGGCATCGGCGGCATGGTCGGGGAAGAGGGCCACGCCGGTGCTGGTGACCAGCCCCCCGCCCAAGGTGGCCGTGGCCTGGCCGAAGGCCTCGACGTCACCGTCGTCGGGATGCAGCAGCACGGCCACCTCGTCGGGCCCGCTGCAGCCGAGCACGACGTGGGCGGCGAGGCTGTCCTGCAAGGTGCGGGCGCACCCGGCCACCGTGGCGAAGTCGGGCTCCCGGCCACCCTCCCTGACCCGGACGAGGCCGAGGCCGATGGCGTGGCCGCCGCGGCGCGTGGTCTCGATGGCCTCGTCGATGCGTTGTTGCAGCTCGTCATGGCGCAGGAGCCGGTAGCCGTCGCCGGCGGCCCCCGCCGTACCGGCATGCTCCTCGACCAGCCGGTGCACGCGAGCGAAGAGGTCCTTCACGTTGAACGGCTTGGTGACGTAGGCCGAGGCTCCGAGGTCGGCGGCTTGCTGGCGGGTCTCGGCCCGATCGTCGGCCGAGACCACGATCACGGGCAGGGCGGCGAGGCGGGGGTCGGCCCGGACCGCCTCGAGGACGTCGAGGCCCGACAGGTGGTCGAGACGTAGGTCGAGGAGCATGCAGGCCGCGCTGTTGGCCACCGCGGCGTCGATGACCTCGGACGGGCGATGGGGGTCGATGTGGACGAGCGCCGTGCCCGAGGCCCGGAAGAAGGCGCCCAGGAAGGCGGCGATGTCGGGCTCGTCCTCGACCACGAGGACGGTCGGCCCGTCGCCGGGGCCGTCGATGCGGGAGGCCAGCGAGCCAGGTCGGGGGCTCACGGCGATAGCCTCGGCTTGATGGCTCCGAGGGTGCTGGTCGTCGACAACTACGACTCCTTCGTCTACAACCTGGTCCAGTACCTGGGCGAGTTGGGCGCTGAGCCCCTCGTCCACCGCCACGATGTCTTGAGCGTTGAGGACATTGTGGCCCTTTCGCCGGACGCCGTGCTCATCTCACCCGGCCCGGGCCGCCCGGACGATGCCGGGGTGAGCAATGCGGTGATCGAGCGGCTGGCCGGCGAGGTGCCCATCCTGGGTGTCTGCCTCGGGCATCAGTGCATCGGCCAAGTCTTCGGCGGCACCATCGTGCGAGCACCACAGATTATGCACGGCAAGACCAGCTTCATCAGCCACAACGGAACGGGGGTCTTTGCCGGTCTGCCCGATCCGTTCGAGGCGACCCGGTATCACTCCCTCGTGGTCGAGCGCGAGACGCTGCCCGACGTCCTCGAGGTCACGGCCGAGACCGACGACGGCACCATCATGGGCCTGCGCCACCGCGAGCTGGCCGTCGAGGGTGTGCAGTTCCACCCCGAGTCGATCCTCACGAGGGTCGGTCACCAGCTGCTGGCCAACTTCCTCGCCGGTGCTGGCCTGCTCACGCAGTCGTAGAGGTCGTCGACCCGGCCGGCGACCGGCCCACCGTGATTGTCACCGTCGAACCCTTGTCGGCCTTGGTGCCGGCGTTGGGGCTCTGGTCGAGCACCCGGCCGTTCTCCGACGAGTGGGTGGTGAACTGATCCTGGGACACCACGTGGAAACCGGCGTTCTGCAGGGTCTGGGTGGCCTGGGTCTGGGTCATCCCCATCACGTCGGGCACGGTGACCTGCTCGGGCCCGGACGACACGACGAGGGTCACGGTCGAGCCTTCGTCCACGGCGGTGCCCGCGGCTGGGTCGGTGCGGATGACGCTGCCGTCGGCCACCGTCGACGAGGCCTCGTGGGTCGTCTTGGTCTTGAGCTTCTTGGCCCCGAGGTCGTTGGCCGCCTCGGTGGCGTCCTTGCCCGACTCGTCAGGGACGACGACCTTGGCCTTGCCACTCGACACGGTCAGGGTGATGGTCGACCCCTTGGCCGCGTCGGTGTTGGCCTTTGGGTCCTGGGCGAGGACCTCGCCCGCCGGCTTGGTGTCGTCGGGCTGCTCGTTGACCTGCACGTTGAAGCCCACCCCCCGCAGGGTGTCGCTGGCGTCATTGACCGTCTGGCCCACGACGTCGGGCACCTTGATAGGGGCGGCGCCGGCGCTGACCTTGATGGTGACGGACGAGCCCGACTTGGCCTTGGCCCCGCCGGACGGGCTCTGGTCGAACACGATGCCGGCGTCGGCGTCGTTGGCCTCCTGTAGCTCCTTCACCTTGAAGCCGGCGCTGGTGAGGATGCTCTTGGCCTCGGTGTCGGTCTTCGAGGTCACCGTCGGGACGGTGGTCTGCTTGGTGCTCGATCCCCCGACACCGAGCGTGCGCCCCACCAGGAAGAGGATGAGGCCGAGCAGGCCGAGCAGGACGAACAGAAGGACCACGTAGGCGCCGGTGCGGCGGTGCGGCTCCTCGTAGACGTCGGCGGCGGGGACGGCCCGGGTGGCCGAGGCCGCGGGCTGCAAGGTGGTGACGGGGACGGCCTGGGTCGCCTGCTGGGCCGGTGCGGGCGTGGCCAGCACACCCCGTCCCCCCCGGAAGCGCAGCAGATCGGCCCGGAGATCCTCGGCCGAGCTGTACCGCATGCCCGGGTCCTTGGCCATGGCCGTCATGACCACGGCCTCGAAGGGAGCGGGGATGTTGGGCTGCAGGCTGCGGGGCGCCGGTGGCTCCTCGCCCACGTGCTTGTAGGCCACGGCCACCGGGTTGTCACCCTTGAACGGGGGCTGGCCGGTGACCATCTCGTAGAGCACGACGCCGAGGGAGTAGACGTCGCTGCGGGGGTCGATCGACAAGCCCTGGGCCTGCTCGGGCGAGAAGTAGGTGGCCGTCCCCATGACGGCGCCGGTCTGGGTGAGGTTCTCGGTGGTGTTGGCGGCCCGGGCGATGCCGAAGTCGGCGACCTTCACGTTGCCGACGGTGTCGATGAGGACGTTGCCGGGCTTGACGTCGCGGTGGATGACTCCGTTGCGGTGAGCGAAGGCCAGGGCGGCGGCCACGTCGGCCCCGATGGCCGCGGCCCGGTCGGCCAGCAGGGGCCCTTCGGTCTGGATGACGTTGGCCAGGGTCCGCCCGTCGATGTACTCCATGACGATGAAGTACGTGCCTTCCTCCTCGCCCCAGTCGTAGATCGACACGATGTTGGGATGGCTCAGGTTGGCGGCGGCCTGGGCCTCTCGCCGGAAGCGCTCGACGAAGGAGCGGTCGACCGACAGCTCCGGGAAGAGGATCTTCAGGGCGACCGGTCGGTCGAGCAGCTGGTCGTGGGCCAGGTAGACCTCAGCCATGCCGCCGCGGGCCACCCGACGGACGAGCTCGTAGCGGCCGTTGAAGACCTGGGGGCCGCGGTCAGACATGGCCGGTCAGCCTACGGGGCAGCCAGCGCCGCTTGCATGACGGCCTTGGCGATGGGAGCGGCGATCTTCCCGCCGGTGGCGTCACCGACGCCCGGCTGGTCCTCGACGATGACGGCGATGGCGATCTTGGGAGCGGCGGCCGGAGCGAAGGCGATGAACCAGGCGTGGGCGGTGTTGCGCCCGGTCTGAGCGGTGCCCGTCTTGCCGGCCACGTCGATGCCGGGCAGCCGGGCCGCTGTCCCGGTGCCGGCCCTGACCACGCCGATCATGAGGTCACGGAGGCGGGCGGCGTTCTCGGCCGACATGGCCCGCATCCAAGGCTCGGCCCCCATCTGGCGCACGACGGTGCCCTCGCTGTCGCGCACCTCGGCCATGACATGGGGCTTCATGACGACGCCGCCGTTGGCGACCCCCGCGGCGACGAGGGCCATCTGCAGCGGCGTGGCCGCCACGTCCTGCTGGCCGATGGCCGACTTGGCCAGGGCGGGGAGGTCGTGGGCGAAGGCGCTGGCGTCGGGGAACTTGCCCTGGGCGACCGCCGGCAGGTCGAGGGGCGGACGGTGGTCGAACCCGAAGGCCATGGCCTGCGACGCCAGCTTGTCGGCCCCGAGGTCGAGCCCCATCTGGGCGAAGGCGGTGTTGCACGAGATGCGCAGGATGTCGTTCAGGCTTCCGCCACAGCGCTCGCCGCCGAAGTTCGACAGGCGCTGGTGGTTGGTCTGGGGAAGCTCGATCGAGGTCTCCGAGGGGTAGACCTTGGTGGTCAGATCGGGGGCTTTCTCGAGGGCCGCGGCCGAGGTCACCACCTTGAAGGTCGAGCCCGGGAAGAACCGCTCGCGGTAGGCGCGGGGGAGCATGGGGTGGCTCGGATCGGCCTGGTAGCGCGACCACGACACCGCCACGTCCTTGGTGGCGTGCGAGGCCAGCAGGTTCGGGTCGTAGGAGGGGAAGCTCCAGAGGGCGAGGATGTTCCCGTTGGTCGGGTCGAGGGCGACGACGGCCCCCTTCTTGTTGCCGAGGGCGTCCTTGGCCACCTGCTGGAGCTTCGACGACAGGGTCAGGGTGACGTTGCCGAACTGCTGGCGGTCGCTCTTGAGGAGGTTGAGCGGGTTGACGACGCGGGCCCGCTGGGCGCTGCCGTTCAGCTCGCTGTCGTAGGTCTGCTCGACCCCTTCCGTCCCGTAGGTGAAGGAGAAGTAGCCCGTGATCTGAGCGAAGAGGTCGGGTTGGGGGTACTGGCGCTGGTACTTGAACCCGTCGTTCGAGGGGACGGACTGGGCGACGACCACGCCGTCGGAGGTCTGGATGGCACCGCGGGCGTGAGCGAAGGTGGCCAGGGCCAGCCTCGTGTTACGGGGGTCATGGGCGAGCTTGTGGGCGTCGACCACTTGTAGGTAGTTGAGCTGCAAGAAGAGGGCGACGAAGAGCGCCATCAACACGATGCCCACGCCCCGGATCTGGCGGTTCACGCCGCCTCTTCGCGGACGGGGCGAGCGATCAGCGACGCGTCGCGAGAGCGCGCCGCGTTGGCGTCAGAGATGCGCAGCAGCAAGGCGAGCAGGATGTAGTTGGCCACCAGTGAGGACCCGCCATAGGAGACGAAGGGCAGCGTCACGCCGGTGAGGGGGATGAGGCGGATGACGCCGCCGATGATGATGAAGGACTGGACGCCGATGATGACGGTGAGCCCGGTGGCCAGCAGCTGCTCGAAGGGTCGCTCGGCCCTCAGGGCGATGCGCAGGCCAGCCCCCACCATCAGCAGGAAGGCGGCCACCACGGCAACGGTGCCGAGGAGGCCGAGCTCCTCGCCGATGGCGGCGAAGATGAAGTCGGTGGTGGCGGCCGGGATGCGCTGCGGGCTGCCCAGCGCCAGGCCGGTGCCGGCGATGCCCCCCGTGCCGATGGCGAACAGCCCCTGGATCACCTGGTAGCCCTTGCCCGCGGCGTCGGGCCAGGGGTTGCGCCAGACCTGTACCCGCTCCTGCACGTGGCTGAAGATCTTGTACGCGGCCAGCGACCCGAAGGCGAAGAGCCCGGCGCCGATGCCGAGGTAGGCCGTCTTGGCCGTGGCCACCCAGAGCATGGCGATGAAGATGGTGAAGAAGAGCAGGGAGGATCCCAGGTCCTTCTCGGCTGTCATCACCACCAGTGAGGCGCCCCACGCCAGCACGATGGGACCGAGGACGCGCGCGCTCGGCAGCCGACCCCGTCCGAAGTCGGAGAGGACGCCTTGCTTGTCGATGAGGTAGGAGGCGAAGAAGATGGCCAGGGCGATCTTGGCCATC
>JAUTXA010000179.1 GCA_030838265.1 Actinomycetota bacterium
CGGCCTCGGCCTGGCCATCGCCCGGTGGATCGTCGACTTGCACGGCGGCGACATCCGCGTCGAGGCCCGCCAGCCCCATGGCTGCCGCATGGTCGTCGTGCTGCCCGCGGCGGCAACACGATGAGCATGCTGCAGCAGACGTCGCCCCGGCCCCTCGGTCTGGGCGTCGAGCGGCCGGCCGACGGCCGGGTCCTCGCCGCCGCGGCCGGCGCCGCCGTCCTGACCGACCTGGCCGTCCGCTCGGGCGTGGCCGGGGTCGCCGGCACCCTGCGGGTGGTGGCCGTGGCGGTCGGCGTCGTGATCGGCGGCCGGGTCGCCGGCGCCCAGGCCGCCGGCGTGGTGGCCGCCACCGTCCCCTTCGGCATCTGCCTGTCCGTGCGGATGAGCCCGTGGCTCCTGCCCCTCGACATCCTGGCCATCGGCGGCCTCCTCGTGCTCGGCGCCTCGCTGGCCGGCGGGGGGAGCCTGTTCGACCTGCCGGTCCCGAACCTCGTCGTCCGCGCCCTCCACGCCCTGGGGCACGGGATCGCCGCGCCGGCCTACGTCGCCGCGCCGCTGAACCGGCGCCGGTCCGCCGCCGTCCTCCGGGGCGTCGGCCTGGCCCTGCCCCTGCTGGTCGTGCTCGGTCTCCTCCTGGCGTCCGCCGACGCAGTGTTCGCCGGGTTCTTCCAGTGGTGGTCGCCGGTGACGGTGATCACCCACGCCGTGCTCCTCGGCGTCGGCGCGTGGGGCATGGCCGGGCTGCTGCGGGTGACGGCGGCCGAGCGGCCGCCGTCAGTGCCGGCCCTCCCGTTCCGCCTGGGCCACGTCGAGACGACCGTCGTCCTCGGGTCGCTCCTCGCCCTCTTCGCCGCCTTCGCCGCCGCCCAGGTGGTTGCCCTCTCGGGCGGCGGCCGCCACGTGCTGGAGACCGCCGGCCTCACCTACGCCGAGTACGCCCGCACCGGGTTCTTCCAGCTGCTGGCGGTCGCCGGCATCACCCTCGTGGCCCTGGTCGGCCTCCGGGCGGTCACCGACCTGTCCGACCCGGCCTACCGCCTTCGTTTCACCGTCCTGGCCGAAGCGGCGATCGCACTGACGCTCGTCATCGTCGTGGTCGCCCTCCGCCGCCTCGGCCTCTACCAGGACGCCTACGGCCTCACCATGCTGCGGCTCTACAGCTCGGTCTTCGCGGTGTGGATCGGGGTGGTGCTCGTCCTCGCCGGTTGCGCGCTGGCCGGTTTCGCCCCCGGGAGGGCCTGGTTCCCGGGCGCGGCGATGGTGGCCGGGCTGGCCCTCCTGCTCGGGCTCAACGTGGTGAACCCGGAGGCGATCGTCGTGCGCCACAACGTCGACCGGGCGGCCAGGACCCAGAAGGTCGACCCCGGCTACCTGGCCGAGCTCTCCGATGACGCCGTTCCGGCACTCGTCAATGCCCTGCCCCGGCTGCCCGAGCCGGCCCGCAGCCAGGTGGTGGCCGCGGTGTGCGACCGCTACGACCCGCCCTTCGACGGCTGGGCCGCGGCCAACACCTCCCGCCGGCGGGCGACGGACGCCCGCCGGCGGGTGTGTGGGCCTGTGGGGGTCAGGCGATGAGGGTCTCCTGCTCGGGGGTCATGGCGACCTCCGGGCGGGGGTTCTTGGGGGGACGGCCCCGGGGCCGCTTGACGGCGAGGACCTTGCCCTTGAAGAACAGGCGACCGCCCCAGACGCCGTAGGGCTCGCGCCGGATCAGGGCGGCCTCGAAGCAGGCCTCCTTGACGGGGCACTCGCCGCAGAAGGCCTTGGCCCGGGCGATGTCGTCCAGCTGCTCGGAGAAGAACAGCGCCACCAGGTTGCCGGTGCCGTCGTTGCAGCGCGCGTTGGTCCACAGCCACGCCTGGTCCTGGCCCTCGTCGAACTCCTCGTTGTCCCGCCGCTCGGCCAGCATCTCGCTCGCTCCTCTCCGTTCTGAGTTTCCGATGAATGTTCTCGACGAATGTGGCTGGGGGGTTGATCCGGTTTGCGGCAATGAGAAAGGCCGCCGGGAGAATCCCGGCGGCCTTGGGGCCTTGCTGGAGGTGAGGGGTGCTTACCCCGGTGATGCGCCTCCTGGGCCCCATGGCCGCTCGATGTAGTTGTGGTGGATGCCGAACGACCGCCCGGCGGCGTGCGTTGCGGTGGTCATGGCCGCGAGATCCGTCACCGGTCGCAGACGCGCCACGTCGCAACCGACGCCGATCTGCTTGGTCGCGTGCTGCCAGGCCACTACTCGCATGGGTACATCGTGTCCACCCCTCCACCCCCCGTCAACCGAATTTCGAGAATTACTGGGAAGATGGATCCATGCCGATGCGGACCGACTGCAAGAACTACGAGAGCCGGACCTATCCGACCGGCGAAACGGTGCGGAAGTGCAACATCGACCTCGCTCCCGAAGCCCCGTGGCGGTGCCCGGAGAACTGCGCGGGCTTCGCTCCCCGCCTGGCCGACGTGAACTGGGCCCACGGGAACCTGCTGGCCCCGCCCACCCCGCCGGAGCCGCCTGGCCTCGACAACGGCGCCGCCGAGCTGCTCGACGAGGCCGAGGACATCATCAACGCCGCCGGCCCCCGCATCATGGCCGAGCTGGGCGTCGACCGGGACCGCCAGAAGGCCCCGTGGTGGAAGCGGCTACGCAAGAAGTAGCCGTCTCGGTCTGATATCCTGATATCACGGCTGAGACGAAGAACATCCTGCTACGGCTCGATCCGGAGTTGGCGGCCCGGCTGGGGGCGCTGGCCCAGGTCGAAGGGCGCCCGATCTCCGGCGTGGTGCGCGATGCCATT
>JAUTXA010000200.1 GCA_030838265.1 Actinomycetota bacterium
CGAGGTCGAGTCGCTGGTCCGCTATCTCGAGCAGCAGGCCAAGGGCAAGACCATTGGCCGCGTCGACGTCGCCGCCATCAGCGCGCTCAAGACCTTCGACCCATCGGTCAACGACCTCGTCGGCAAGCAGGTCACCGGCACCGGTCGGCGGGGCAAGTTCCTCCTCATCCACGCCGACCCGATCTGGCTGGTCCTCCACCTGGCGAGAGGAGGCTGGGTGCGGTGGAGCGACAACCTCAGGCCGACGCCCATCAAGCCGGGCAAGGGCCCGATGGCGTTGCGGGTTCGGTTTGACGACGGCTCGGGTTTCGACGTGACCGAGGCCGGCACCGAGAAGCGCCTCGCCGTTTACGTGGTGCGCGACCCGGAGGACATCGAGTTCCTCGCCACCCTGGGTCCTGACCCGCTCGACCCGGGGTTTGGGGCCGACGACTTCGTGAAGCTCCTGCTGGAGAAAGGGGGAGGCAGCCAGATCAAGAAGGTCCTGACCGACCAGCGCGTGATCGCGGGCATCGGCAACGCCTATTCGGACGACGCCCTCAACCTGGCCAAGCTCTCGCCCTTCAAGTCGGCCGGGAAGCTCACGAGTGAAGAGGCCCATCGCCTCTACGACGCCATCCGCACCGTCCTCACCGATGCTGTGCAGCGCTCGCTCGGGCTGCCGGCGGCCGGTCTGAAGAGCGAGAAGAAGTCGGGGATGCGGGTCCACGGCCGCACGGGCCAGCCCTGCCCGGCCTGCGGCGACACCGTGCGCGAGGTGTCGTTCGCCACCAAGTCGTTGCAGTACTGCCCGACGTGCCAGACCGGCGGCAAGCCCCTGGCCGATCGGCGCCTTTCCCGTCTGCTCAAGTAGGCAGGGCCGAAAGTGACGGCGGTCACCTAGGACTAGCCTCGTGGCCATGCAACGACTGACTGGGCTCGATGCGACCTTCCTCTACATGGAGACGCCGAACATCCACATGCACGTGGCTTCGACGGCGATCTTCGACCCGACGACGGTGCCCGGGGGGTACTCGTTCGAGAAGGTGAAGCAGCTCGTGCAGAGCCGCCTTCCCCTGCTTCCGCCCTTCCGGCGCCGGCTGGTCGAGGTCCCTTTCCAGCTCCACCACCCGCTGTGGATCGAGGACCCTGACTTCGACATCGATTACCACATCCGTCGGGCCGGCCTGCCTGCTCCGGGCGGGCCCGCCGAGCTGGCCGCCTTCGCCGAGGAGGCCATGGGTCGCCAGCTCGACCGGCGCCATCCGCTCTGGGAGATGTACGTGGTCGAAGGCCTCGAGAACGGCCTGATCGGCATCGTCACCAAGACCCACCATGCCGCCATCGACGGCGTCTCCGGTGCTGAGCTCACTGTCAACCTGCTCGACCTGCAGCCCGAGCCGGCCGAGACCCCCGACGTCCCGTGGACGCCCGACCGCATCCCGTCCGACGTCGAGCTGTTCGCCTACGCGTTGAACTCACTGGCCCGCCAGCCCTGGCGGGCCCTCAAGGCGGCCCGCCGCACTGCGGAGGTCGCCCTCAACATCAGGCGCCGCAACCGCGAACCGAGCGTCACTCCGCCGCCCGCACCCTTCTCGGCGCCCCACACGTCGCTGAACACCTCGATCACGCCCCATCGCCGCTTCGCCTTCACCGAGATCAGCCTCGACGACGTGAAGATGGTGAAGAACGCCCTCGGCGGCACGGTCAACGACGTGGTCCTCGCCATCTGCTCGTCGGCGCTGCGCGCCTATCTGGCGGCCAACGACGAGCTGCCCGACGAGCCCCTCGTCGCCATGGTCCCCATCTCGGTGCGCACCGACGACCAGAAGGGCGACATGGGCAACCGGGTGTCGTCAATGCTCGTGGGGCTGGCCTCTGACATCGACGACCCGGTGAAGCGGCTGCACGCCATCTCGGAGCGGACCAAGGACGCCAAGGAGCAGGACAAGGCCATCGGCGCCGAGATCCTGCAGGAGTGGGCCGAGTTCGCCGCCCCCGCCGTGGCCGCCCGCGCCGCCCGGCTCTACAGCTCGACCAAGATGGCCGACCGCCACCGTCCCATCTTCAACGTGACCATCTCGAACGTGCCGGGCCCGCCATTCCCGTTGTACTCGGCCGGCGCTCGCATGGTGGCCATGTACCCGATGGGTCCCATCGCCGACGGCGGCGCCCTGAACATCACGGTGATGAGCTACATGGGCTCGATGTTCTTCGGGCTGGTCGCCTGCCGCGAGACGGTGCCCGGCGTGTGGGACATCACCTCCGGCATCCAGGCCGGCCTCGAGGAGCTCAAGAAGGCGGCCGACGAGACGGCCGCCGCCACCGCTCCGAAGGCTGCCGCCAAGGCGGCACCGAAGGTCAAGAAGGCGTCGGCGAAGGGGACGACTCAGACCGCCTGAGGTAAAGTCGCACCCTCACGCGGACGTGGCTCAGCTGGTAGAGCACAACCTTGCCAAGGTTGGGGTCGCGGGTTCGAATCCCGTCGTCCGCTCCAAAATCCCTAGCAGCGGCGCGGTCACGCCCCCTTGTAGATCTCGACGTGCAACGAGCCCGCGTTGTCCCTGACGTTGGGGTCGAAGATCGAGAACCTGCGGTTGCCCCGGAACAGGTATTGGGCGCTCTCGTAGGTGTGGGTGGCCAAGTCGCAGCCGGCCACCACGCCAGGCCCGCCGTCGACCGGGGTCGGGGACAGCGGCCTCCACTCGACGTTGCTCCCGTCGATATAGACGTCGAGGGCGTCGTCGGCCGGGTTGTTGGAGAAGAACGGCGGGACCTTCGGCGCGAGGGTGTACCGGTAGCGCTGCCATTCCGACAACGGGCTCGGATACAGCGACGGGCCGCCGTTGGCCTGGACGGCGTGGACCGCGAAGTCGACGACGCCGTCGAAGACCGGCGCGTCGGTGCTGCACTCGGCGTCGGCGAACGCGTTGGGGAACGTCGTCCCGTAGTTGTAGGTGCCGGTGACCACGACCCGATAGACGTCCTCCTGGGTGATCAGCACCGACACCGGCGCTCCCGACGAGCTCACGTCGAAGCTGGCGAACGCCGTCTCGGCTCTGGCCCCGCCCGCCGCGGCCCCGATGCCGATGAGCGCGCCCGCCGCCACGACCACACCGGTTGCGATTCTTCCCAGTCTCGCCCTCATGTCGTTTGCCTCCGCATCGTCGGTTTGTCTCATCCTTCCGCCATGAGGACGATCTGAACCTTTTCGGCAGGCAAAGGCCGGAGGTGTAGAGAATCGGCGCCCGCGACTCCATCGATCCCGACGGTGAGGCGGCCCCCCGGACGAGGGCGGAGCGGTCGGTCAGGACACGCTGGGCCCCACCGCTGACGCCATCAGGGTCTTGCTTCAGACGCCGGGAAAGACGCGGCGAAGCTCATCGAGAACGTCGGCGTCGCCTGTGAACGGCGGCGTGTGCTGGGGGTCGAGGCGGCCGTAGACGAGGCGCACGAACGCGTCGGCAGTCAGAGTCAGATCGGCCGCGGCGGACGGCTCGACCGCCTCAAAGGTGACGGCGTCCGGCTTCAAGGTGACAGTGAACGCCCGCTCGGGTGCACTCGTGGCGATCGTGATGACGCGGTCGGTGCCGGTCGGCTTGGCCACAAAGCCGGCGATGATGCCGAGGGAATCAACGATGACCTCGACTGCGTCGTTGGGGATCACGGCGGCCGCGTCGAAGGTGACGGCGATGTCCCACGAGTGAAGGACGTGCTCGTTGACACGCAGCCCCACGAACTTGGCGAGATCGACGACCAGCGGGCCCATCTCGAACCTGAACGAGGAGCGCTCGTCGCTAGTCATGGCATCGAATCGGGCCAGGAGGCTCTCTTCGGCGGCCAGGGCGTCGTCCCGCCGCTGCTCCGGGCTCTTGGCGTTCCACTCTGCCCAGATGCGCTCGACCTCGGCTTGGTCGAGTTGTTCCGCGACCAGGACGGAGTCGATGCGGTGCTCAGTGATCTCGGCCGCCGACCCGAGATGGGAGAGGACACCGTGCACCGCCCACTCCGTCGGGTACGCCTGGCGCCGCAGGTCCCCGGCGTCGAGACCGCCACCGATGGCAGCGAGTCGCCCGACCGATGACCGCAGCGCGGCCAACTCGCGCTCGCCCGATCCGTGTTCGTCCGTCATGCCGATGGGCCTCCGCCGCTCGTTGAGCGCGCAACCATATCGGTTTCAGCGGCATTTGACCGTCAGAATCGACGTCAACCGCCACCAAAGGAGGCCCGAGCGCGAAAACGGCCGCCCTTGCGGGCGGCCGTTTCGAAAGCGAGCTGAGCTAGTTGGGGCAGGTCGGAGTGGACGTACCGTCGTCGGGGCTGCCCTGGTCGCTGGCGCAGGCCTTGCCACTGCTGGAGACCGAGACGTAGCCGTCGAACGGATCGGGGTTGGAGGCGTCGCCGTCGGCGGTGATGACGTAGCCACCCTCGTTGACGGTCGCGGTTCCGACGGGGCTGGTGATGGGATCGGCATGCACGGCGCCGATTCCGGCGAAGCCAGCGACGGCAAAGCCGCCAGCCAACATGAGAGCGAGGCGCTTCTTCACTTGGGTTCCTCCGTGGTTAGCGGCGTGGCGAGATCCACACCGGCTGCGCAACCCAGGAATCTCCCCGCCCCGATGCCCCCCAGCGTCGCTAAGCCCACAATTCGCCTCAACACCCCCAAACTCCTTCTGCCGCGACAGATTCCTCAGTCATCGCCATCGCCACCCGGGGCCTTCGAGATCTCGGCCGGCTCAGTTGATCGGTCGCGTATCGTCGCCGGCATGCATCGCAACGTGAAGGCGGTCGTCGACGCGGGGGCGAAGCAGGGTTTGACCGTCGAGGCGAAGACGTTTCCCGAAGGCACCAAGACGGCGGCCGACGCGGCGGCCGCCATCGGGGTCGAGCTGGGCCCGATCGTGAAGTCACTCGTCTTCCTCGTCGACGACAGGCCGGTGATGGCGTTGATGTCGGGGGACAACTTCCTCGACGAGGCCAAGCTCTTGGCGGCGACCGGTGGCACGAAGGTCGGACGGGCCGATGCCGACGCGGTCAGGGCGGCGACGGGGTTCCCGATCGGCGGCGTTCCGCCCTTCGGGCACCGCACCCCCGTCCCGGTGCTCGTCGACGAAGACCTCTTGCGTTTCAGCGAGGTGTGGGCGGCGGCGGGGACATGGACGGACGTGTTCCCGGTCGCCCCCAAGGAACTAGTCCGGGTCGCCAGCGGCTCGCTGGCCGACCTGGCCAAGCGCTGACGCCGTACGCTTCATCGTGATGGCCTCGCTCCTCGACATCGCCCTGGCCCCGGCTCGCATCACCATCGGCGCCCTCGAGGCCTTGCCCCGGCTGGCGGACGGCATCGACCGCCTCAACAAGATCGGCGACGCCCTCGAGCGGATCGCCGCCCTCGACGAGCAGCTCGTCATGGTGGGCCAAGCCCTGACCAAGCTCGTGAGCTTTCAGGACCAGCTCGAGCGCATCGCGTCCTACGGCGGGAGCCTTGAGGGCCTCGCCGGCCTCACCGACTCTCTCGCCAAGCTGGTCGAGTCCACCCAGGGGCTGGGAGCACTGGCCGACGCCGTCCGCCAACTCGAGAAGGCGGCGTCAGATCTCACGTCGACCGTGCAGCCCTTGCAGGGCGTGGCGCAGCGCCTCAACCGCTTCGGCCGTAAGGATCCCGCCGCGCCGGCGGCCCCATCCGCGCCCGATGCCATACCGCTCCCAAGCGGCTGAGCTCGTCGTGAGAGGGTGACGGCCATGGCCGTCGCCTTCGATCCCTACGACCCGGCCGTCATCGACGACCCCTACCCGTCGTACGCCGCCTTGCGGGCCGACGAGCCCGTCCATCGGAGCGAGGTCGCCGGCGCGTGGATCCTCTCCCGCCACGCCGATGTGTCGGCCGCCCTGCGCGACCCGGCGACGTTCTCGTCGGCCAAGGGGGTGTCGTTCAACGACTTTGGCGGCGTGGGCACGCTCATCGGGATGGACGCGCCCGACCACACCCGGCTCCGCCGCATCCTGGCTTCGACGTTCACGCCCCGCGCCGTGGCGGCGCTCGAGCCGGCCATCACCAAGGTGGCCTCTGATCTCATCGACGCCATGGCCGGACGCGATCGGGTCGACGTGGTCGCTGAGCTCGCGGCGCCGCTACCGACACTCGTGATCGCCGAGATGCTGGGCATCGACCCGGCCCGGTGGCCCGACTACAAGCGGTGGGCCGAGGAGCTGAACGCCCTGTCGTGGAAGGCCGAGGCGCCCGAGGTGGTGGCCGCCGAACTCGGTCAAGCGGCGGGCGAGCCCGCCATGTTCTTCGTCCAAGAGGTGATGAAGCGCAAGGAGTCGCCGACCGACGACCTCATCGGCAAGCTCGTCACCGCTCAGACCGATGCCGGCACGGCCAACGACAGCGAGATCGTCGGCTTCTGCGTCCTGCTGATGCTGGCCGGCAACGTGACGACGACGGCGTTGATCGCCAGCGGCATCGCTCTGCTGACCGACCACCCCGAGGTGCTGCAGCGACTGCAGGCCCATCCGGGCGGCATCCCGTCCGCCGTCGAGGAGATGCTCCGGCTCGAGTCGCCCATCCAAGGCTTCTGCCGGACCCTCACGGTCGACACCGAGCGGCACGGCGTGACGATGGCCGAGGGCGACAAGGTCATGCTCCTCTTCGGCGCCGCCAACCGCGATGGCGAGGTCTTCGACCGACCGGACGACTTCGAGACGGCCCGCGCCCCGAACCCGCACCTCGGCTTCGGCGCCGGGGCCCACCTCTGTCTCGGCGCCGCCCTGGCCCGCCTCGAGGCGAGGGTCGCCTTCGAGCAGCTTCTACCGAGGCTGGCGGGACTCGATCGCATCCGGGACGAGCCCTTCACGCGCGTCCAGTCGCCGGCGTTCCGCGAGCTGGTGAGCGAGCCCCTCGCAGTCACCTGGCGGACGCCCGCTTGACGCTGGGCGAGGCTGAGTGACACGGTCGTCAGTGACGGGGCCTCGGTCCCGACCAGCGAGGGGAACGCGATGCACGATCTGGTGATCCGGGACGCGGTGATCGTCGACGGGACGGGTGCGCCCAAGACGGCCGGCGATGTCGCCATCGACGACACCCGGATCTCCGAGGTCGGCGAGGTCACCGGCAAAGGCAGGCGAGAGATCGACGCCGACGGCCTGATCCTCGCTCCGGGGTGGGTCGACATCCACACCCACTACGACGGGCAGGCCACCTGGGACCCCGACGTCACCCCGTCGAGCTGGCACGGGGTCACCACGGTGGTCATGGGCAATTGCGGGGTGGGCTTCGCTCCCGTGCGGCCCGACGGCCAGGAGTTCCTCATCGAGCTCATGGAGGGTGTCGAGGACATCCCCGGGACGGCCCTGGCCGAGGGCATCGACTGGACGTGGGAGAGCTTCGATCAGTATCTCGACGCCCTCGACGCCACCCGGCGTGTCCTCGACGTCGCCGCCCAGGTGCCTCATGCCGCGGTGCGCGCCTACGTGATGGGGGAGCGGGCCCATGAGGACGCCACCCCCGACGAGGTGGCGGCCATGGCCGTCATCGTCGAGAAGGCCATCAGCGCGGGGGCGGCCGGCTTCACGACGTCGAGAACCATCCTCCACCGCTCACGGCACGGGCTCGTGCCCGGGACGACCGCTCCCCTCGACGAGCTGCTGGCCATGGCCGACGCCCTGGCCGGCGCCGGGCACGGGGTGTTCCAGCTGGTCTCAGACCAGGCCGGCTCCGACGAAGAGCAGGTCTGGCTCACCGAGATCGCCAAGCGCACCGGCGGGGTCGTGACCTACTCGCTGGCCCAGACGCCCTTCGCCCCCGAGGCCTACAAGTCGGCCCTGGCCAACGCCCAAGCGCTGCAGCGCGCCGGCCTGCAGATCATTCCCCAGGTGTCGTGCCGACCGACCGGCATGCTCTTCGGCCTGCAGTCGTCGCTCCACCCCTTCATCACCCATCCCACCTATCGAGCCCTGTCTCAACTGCCCCTCGCCGAGCGGGTGCGGCAGCTGAGCACCGCCGAGGTCAGACAGCGTCTGCTCACCGAGGAGGCCGAGACCGGAAGCGCGGTCGCCCGCGTCCTCATGTCGCGCTGGGACCAGATCTTCCCCCTGGGCGACCCGCCGGACTACGAGCCCGCCCCGGAGACGAGTGTGGCCGCCACCGCGGGACGCGAGGGTCGCCGGCCCGAGGAGGTCGTCCTCGACTGGCTGCTCGAGCGGGAGGGCGAAGCACTGCTGTTCGCGCCGCTGGCCAGCTACGCCGACGGGGACCACGAGGCCCTGCGCGTGATGATGACCGATCCCGGGACCGTCCTCGGCCTCTCGGACGGCGGCGCCCACTGCGGCCTGATCTGCGACGTGAGCATGCCGACCAGCCTCCTCACCCACTGGGTGCGAGATCGACAGCGCGGGCCGCGGCTCCCGATCGAGCAGGCCGTCAAGCTGCAGACATCTCAGACAGCCACCGCCTACGGCTTCGACGACCGGGGGACGGTGGCTGTCGGCAAGCGGGCCGACCTCAACCTCATCGACCTCGACGGTATGGTCCTGCACGCCCCCGAGATGGTGTTCGACCTTCCAGCCGGCGGGCGCCGGCTCGTGCAGCGGGTCGACGGCTACAAGGCCACGGTCGTGGCCGGCGAGATCACGATGGAGGAAGGAGAGCCCACAGGGGCTCGGCCCGGTCGCCTGGTGCGGTTCGGACAGATCTGACGTTGCAGGTGCCCATAGGCAGCAGGTCGAAGTAGGAACGGACGAGGAGGCGACGTTGGGGACGCTGGGAAGGTGGCGGATGCACCTGGCCGCCGCGGTCGTCCTGCTGCTCGTCATCGCCCTGGCCGCCGTCGGGGGTGACTCACGCTCGCCCACCGCCCTCAATGTGGCCGCCACCAAGGGCGCCCAAGCCGGCGACCAGGCGACATCCTCGGGCATCCCCGGGGCGAACCTCCAGGCCGGCGGGGGCGTGGCCGGCGTCAGTGGTGGGGGACCGGGAGGGGTCGGGGTCGGACCGGGCGGCAGCCGCCTCGTCGGCCAGCACGTGACCTACGACATCGGCGCCAGCGACACCGAGGTTCGCATGGGTGGCTCGACCTTCACCTCGGGTCCGGCCGCCACCTACGGGGAGCAGATCGCGGTCGGCTTCGCGGCGGGCGTCAACTACATCAACGACCACGGCGGCATCAACGGACGTCGCCTGTCGGTGAAGATCTACGACGACGGAGCCGACCCGGCCAAGCAGCTGGCCAACATCAAACGGCTGGTTGAGGTCGACCACGTCTTCGCTCTGGCCATGGCCTACGCGCCGATCGCAGGCGACTACGTGAGCAAGGTGGGCATCCCGCTCTTCCTCGAGGGCCAGTTCAACGAGGACTTCACCAACCCCTGGTACTACAGCATCGGCGGACCGCAGATGACGTCGGGCATGGCGCTCGCCTGGTACGGGGCCAAGAAGCTAGGGGTGAAGTCGGTCTCGATCTTCTATCTGGACGCGGGGGCCAACAACTACTCGCGCTCGTTCGCCGACAAGATGGCCAGCTACTGGCGGGCCTACGGCGTGACGGTGAAGGCCGAGATCCCCTTCACCCCCGACCAGACCTCATGCTCGGCCGGCATCAAGGAGGCCAGTGGCGACAAGGTCGACTTCATCGACTTCGAGATCGACGCCGGCCATGTCATCCAGTGCGCGGTCGAAGGCCAGGTCCAGGGCTACAAGCCTCCCTTGAAGTGGGGCGGGTACCTCATCGGGGTCCCTGTCATCCACGAGGCGCTGGGCGACTGGTCCATCGGCATGTACGCCTTCGACGCCTTCGGTGACGAGTACTTGAGCTCCGACTACATCAGCGAGGTGAAGCACGTCTCGTCGAAGACCGACACCTACTCGTCGGTCACCATGGGCTTCTTCGCATCGGCTCTGCTGGCCGGCGACGGCATGCGCAAGCTCGGCACCCAGTTCACGCGCGCCCACCTGCGGGAGGTGCTCGACACCTTCACCGACTGGCGACCGTCATTGAGCGCGAGCGACAACCAGCCCAAGTGGACGTGGTCGCCCCAATGTCACGTCGCCATCCACGGTGGCTATCTGATCCAGATCCACAAGCTCGCCGACGGGTCGCTCAAGTGGGAGCAGATCACGCCGCAAGGCAACGGCGCCCCGCTGCCCCCCGGCGTTGCCGCCCCGCCCGAGTTCGGGGGCTGCAAGGGCATGTTCGTCCCCGGCGACACGGCGCAACCCTTCTGATGGCCCGCACCCCGACTGCAAAGGCGGCCAAGGCCCCGAAGGTCCCGGCCGGCCGCCCTCTCCACCAGCATCTGTCGCGCAACGCCATCGGTGGATCGGCTGTTGTCGTTGTCGTCACCCTGCTGGCCGCAGCCCTGGCGACGGGCCGGGCCAATGCTCACGTGCTCACCGCCACCGCCCTGGCCTTGATCGTGGCCGGCGCGGCGGCGACCGGCGTGCTCGTCGGCTGGGCCAACGGTCTCTACAACGGGGCGGCTGACATCCTCAAGGGCGAGGCCGTCCTCGACTGCCGGCCCGGCTGTCACGCCGAGCCCGACAGCGACCCCTGGACCCCGGGAGTCATGTGGCGCTCGACGGCGACCTGGGCGCTGCTCGTCGGCGTGTGGGCCGCCTCGGGCGCGGCACTGGTCGCGGTAGCCCTCAACGGCAAGCGGGCCCGACTGATCGTGGTCTTCGTGGCCCTGGCCGGTCTGGCCGGTCTGGCGGCCATCGTGGTCGATGCGATCGCCCGGCACCGTGGTGCCCACGCCACTCGCGTGCTTCTGGCCACGAGGCCTGATCCCATCGGCGTCCGGCGACGGGGCTGGCTCCAGATCGCCGTACCTCTCGGCCTGGGCCAGCTGCTGGTCAACGCCGGGATGGCGTGGGTCCTGTTCCACGACTACGCCACCCATCCTGCTTTCGGCGCGACGGGACGGGTGCTCACCCGATCGGTGGCGCTGGCCGATGTCATCGTGCTGGTCACGCTGGTCGCCGCCATCTTTGGATCGGTGAGCGCGGCGTGGGGTGCGACCGATGCCGCCCTCGGTCGGGTCCGGCTCGACGATGCCGTGGCCCAGGAGTCCTCGGCCAAGTCGCCCATCGGGGTCCAGGGACTCGTGTACTTGGGCCTCCTGGGGCTGGCTCTGGGCAAGGTGGCGGGCTGGCTCCTGCCCTCGTCTCCGAGCCTGCTCGAGGTGGCCGTGGCCCGAGGGCTGCTGGCCGGCGCCCTCGCTTTCCTCGCGGCCGGCGCCGGTTACGCGCGCGGCGCGGTCAACGGCCACGCCGCCCTTCCCCCCGTGACCGACGCGACCGACGCCACTGACGGGGCCGAGGCCGAGCTGGCGGTCGCCTCGGCCGGGCCCGGGGAGTCGCCATGACCCGCACTCGGCGCTCCAGCGCCCTCATCGTCAGCGCCGCCGCCACCCTGGCTGCTCTCGCCGTCCCCGCCACTCTGGGCATGGGGGGTGCCAACGCGGCCGACTCCGGCACCGGCCCGCAGGGCGTGGTGTCGGGCCAGGTCGACTCCTTCGCCCTGCGCGTCGAGTACGACATCCCCCTTCCCGTTGGCAGCGGAACGGTCGCCCACGTCGGGGGCGAGATCCGGCGGTCGCTCGCCGGCGAGAACGCCAAGGGCGTGGCCGGGGCGCCGACCGAGATGGATGCCGTGGTGAGCGGCAAGTACATCGACCCGCAGGGAACGGGGAAGCCGCAGCGCCGTCTGCCCCAGAGCGAGTGCTTCTATCCCGGCTCGCTGCTCGACACCCACTTCTACTTCCCGACCGAGACCCAGGGCGACACCCAGACGGCGCCCTCGACCGGGTATGCCACCTCGCAGTGCGCGGCAGGACCTCTCGTCGAGCTCCACGGTCGGGGCCACGGCAGCGACACGCCCGGCGGACCGACGAGCGGCCTGGCCCCCATCGTGACCACCGGCACCGTGGCGTCCGACGCCTTGGCCCGGCCGGACAAGGGCGTGCTCGAGGCCAACACCGCGTCGCGCGCCTCGGGGGTCTCCATCCTGGGCGGCGTGCTCACCATCGGCTCCGTGGTGGCGTCGGGCCGGTCATCGACCGACGGCCGACCGGGCGGGGCGGCCAGCCGGGCCGACGTGGCCATCTCCGACATCAACGCCGGCGGGGTGGCGTTTGGCCTCACGAGCGCGACGGTCAACGGCAAGGAGCAGGTGCAGCTGACGGCAGGCGGCCAGACCGTGGCCGTCGACTCGTCTGCGGCCAAGTCCGTCATCGACGCGGCCAACGCCGCCATCGAGCCCAACGGCTGCCGGGTCACGCCGCTCACGTCGCCCGACACCTACCCGCAGGGCTACCTGTTCTCCCGACCGCAGCCCGACATCGGCGTCAAGGCCGACGGCACGTCGGCGTCGTCGTACCGAGGCGGCCTGCTCATCATCTGTGATCCGCCGAAGCAGGTGACCAACAACTTCGGCGGCTTCAGTCCCCAGCGAGCCCAGATCCTGGTCGGCTTCGCCTACACCAGCACGACCGCTCGAGCCGAGGTGGGGGGCTTCACGTTCGGCGACGCGGGCAGCGTCATCGTCGGGACCGGCGGGAGCCCCCTCTTGGGCACGCTCGGCGGTTTGTCGAGCCCGGTGGACGGCCTTCCGGCCATCGGTTCGTCGCCGGTCGCGGCCGCCACCCCGTCCACCCCCTCGGGACCGACCCCCGCCGCTCGACCCCGGCCGGTCGCGGCCATCGGTCCGATCCATCTCAGCTCCGGGGTGCGATGGCTCCTGGGTCTTCTCGGTCTGGTGGGATGGGCCGCTCTGACCAACCTCGGCGCTCGTCGCTTCCTGCTGGCGACCGTGCCGTGCAACACCTTCCGGCCCGAGGACCTGTGATCCACACCACGTTCTCGATCCTGTCCGGCGGCTTGGTGGCCGGCGCCGTCTACGCCCTGCTGGCCATGGGCCTGGTGCTGATCTACAAGGCGACCCGCATCCCCAACTTCGCCTACGGCGGCATGGCGTCGTTCTTGGCCTTCTTCCACTACAACCTGGTGACCGGCCGGCGGGTGAGCCTCAACCTCGACCTTCTCTACCTCCACATCCACGGCGGGGTCACCGTCCACCTCTCGTTCTGGGCCGCCTTGCCCGTGACCTTGGCGGCGGCCGCCCTGCTGGGCTGGTTCATCGAGCGGCTCATCATCCGCCCCTTCGCCAAGGCGTCGATGGTGACGCTGATCATCGTCACGCTCGGTCTCAACCTGCTGCTCACGGCAGTGGCCGAACAGGTCTTCGGCACCAAGGACCTGGTCGTCAGCAACGCCCACGCCATCTTCTCCCGGTCGCCGGTGCTCTCGCTCGGCGGTGTGAACTTCACCTACGAGCGCCTGGGCGTGGTGGCCATCGTGGTGGTGCTCTCGGCTGGCGTGTGGGCCTTCTTCCGTTTCACCGCCACCGGCCTGGCCATCCGGGCCGTGGCCACCGACCGCGACGTGGCCTCGCTGCTCGGCGTCTCGGTCCGCCAGCTTTCGGTGGTCTCGTGGGTGACGGGTTCGATGGTGGCGGCGGTGGCCGGCGTGGCCCTGGCCTCGATCGTGATCTCCTCGAACCCGGGCTTGCTGTTCGTCCTCTCGATCAAGGGCTTCGCGGCGGCGATCGTCGGCGGCATGGTCAGCTTCCCCATCGCCGTGGCGGCCGGGTTCGGCATCGGCATCGGCGAAGAGCTGGTGCGCCAGACGATCGTGCAGCACGACACCAAGCTGTATACCGGAGCGCCCGAGGTGCTCACCCTCGGCGCCGTCATCGTCGTGCTGGCCCTCCGGCCCCGCTGGATCTTCAAGGGGATCCGCGACGACGAGGACACTGGCATCACCGGCCGCGGAGGAGGCAGCGAGCTCTTCCTGGTGCGGTGGATCGATCCGGTCGAGGCCTACCGCCTGCTGCGGGCCGCCATCCCGACGACGTCGCCCGGGCTGCGGCGCACCACGCGGGGAATCCGGATCGGCGTCGTCGCGGGCCTCGCCCTCTTTGCCGTCACGTTCCCGTTCCTGCCCCTGCCCGCCTTCTGGACGCTCCCCGCCAACCTGACCCTGATCTACCTGTTGGTGGTGCTGAGCTTCGTGGTGCTGGTCGGCTGGCTGGGCCAGATCAGCGTGGCCCAAGGCGCCTTCCTGGCCGTCGGTGGCGCCGGGGTGGCGGTGTGCGCCAACACCCTGCACCTGCCGTTCCCGCTGCCGATCCTGGGCGGCGTCCTGCTCTCGATCCCCGTCTCGATCCTCATCGGCCTGCCCGCCCTGCGGCTCCGCGGCCTTCACCTCGTGGTGGCCACGCTGGCCTTCGGGCTAGCCGCCGAGCGAGCCCTGCTACCCCGCTTCTCCGAGGGTGGTGTCCGCGTCGTGCTGCCCACCTACATGCGCTCGGACCGGGCCCTCTACTACTTCTTCCTGGCCGTCACCGTGGTCGCCTTCGTCCTGGCCGGGCGGATGAAGGCCACTCGCGTCGGCCGGTCGTTCTTCGCCATCCGCGACTCCGAGACGGTCGCCTCCGCCTACGGCATCCGGCCCGTCCGGGTGAAGCTCACCGGCTTCGTCGTGTCGGGCGCCATCGCCTCGTTGGCCGGCTCGATGCTGACGTATCAGCTCGGTGCCCTCAACGCCGGCTACGGCTCGGTGGCGTTCTCGATCGAGTGGCTGGCCTACTCGGTGGTGGCCGGCATCACCTCGATCGCCGGGCCCATCATCGGCGCCCTCTTCTTCGGCCTCTACCCCGAGCTGGCCAAGTCGACGGTGTCGGCCAGCAACATCTCCCACATCCAGGAGATCTTTGCCGCCGTCCTCTTGATCGTGATCATGGCTGTCAACCCAGAGGGGTTGGCGTCGATGAGCCGCTTCGTCCGCTCGCGTGCGTCGGCCCACGAGGACGACGACGGTGCGTCCGACGCCGAGGATCTGGCCGCCATCGAGGCGGCGGCCACGGCCGAGCGCCACCTCGAGGAGCTACCTCTCGAAGCCGACGCCGACGGTGACATCGACGCCGAAGAAGCCGCCCTCTCGGGAGCCCCTTCATGACCGGCAGGCCCATCATCAGCATCGCGGGCGTGCGGTTGAGCTTCGGTGGCGTGGCCGCCCTAGACGGCGTCGACCTCGAGGTCCCCGAGGGCCAGATCGTTGGGATCATCGGTCCCAATGGGGCGGGCAAGACCACGCTCTTCGACTGCATCTCCGGGTTCCGGCGACCCGACTCGGGCTCGATCACCCTGCACGGCTCGCCCCAGGGCGACGTCGAGCTGACGAGCCGCGCTCCGTACGAGCGCACCGCGCTCGGGATCGGCAGGACCTTTCAGAACGCCCGCCTCTTCAAGTCGATGCCCATCCGCGACATCCTGCGCGCCGTGCAGCACGACCGCATGAAGCGCTCGGGTTTCTTCCGGTCCGTCCTCGGCCTCGGTGGTTCGGTCCTCGACGAGCAGGAGGTGACCGACCGAGCCGATGAGGTGCTCGAGCTGGTGGGTCTGTCCGCCCACGGCGACAAGCCGGCCATGGAGCTCTCGACCGGCATGCTCCGCCTCTGCGAGCTGGCGGCCGTGGTGGCGGTGCGCCCTCGGCTCCTCCTCCTCGACGAGCCCTCGTCGGGCATCGCCCAGAAGGAGACCGAGGCGCTCGGACCTCTGCTCCGGCGATTGGCCGAGTACCTCAACGCCACCCTGCTGATGATCGAGCACGACATGCCGCTGATCATGGGGATCTCCGACACCATGATCGCCATGGCCGGCGGTCGCGTGATCACCGTCGGCCCGCCGGCCGAGGTCCGCGAGCACCCCGAGGTCCTCACCTCGTACCTCGGGGCCAAGGCGACGGCATGACGATGGCGACCGACATTGGCGCCGAGACCATCCTCGCCGCCCGCGGCCTCGACCTCCGGTACGGGCGAGTCCAGATCCTCTTCGACGTGTCGATCGATGTGCGACGGGGTGAGTTCGTCGCCCTGTTGGGCACCAACGGCGCCGGCAAGTCGACGTTTCTCAAGGCCGTCTCGAACCTGTCGCCGATCAGCTCGGGACGCGTGCACTTCGAGGGTGACGACATCACCCTCCTCCCGCCGGACGTCATCGCCGCTCGCGGCCTGGCCCATGTTCCCGGCGGCCGGGGCAGCCTCCCCGACCTGACCGTCGAGGAGAACCTGCGCCTCGGCGGGCATCTGCTGCGGTCCCAGAAGGGCCGGCTGGCCGAGGGCATGGCGCGGGCCTTCGACCTCTTCCCGTGGATGGTGACCCGGCGCCGTCAGCTGGCGGGCACGCTCTCGGGCGGCGAGCAGCAGATGCTCGCCATCGCCCGGGCCCTGGTCACCGAGCCGTCGATGTTGATGGTCGACGAGCTGTCGCTGGGCCTGGCGCCGATCATCGTCGAGGAGCTCATGGGCGTCCTCAAGACCCTCAACGGGCAGGGCATCACCGTCCTGGTCGTCGAGCAGCACGCCACCCTGGCCATGGAGGTCGCGGAGCGGGTGCTGTTCATGGAGAAGGGCCAGGTCCGGTTCTCGGGCGACGGACGGGACCTGTTGGGTCGCGAGGACCTGCTGCGCTCGGTCTTCCTCGGCGCCGGCCACTGAGCCCCGCCCGGCGGAAGCCGTCATCGACCCGGGCCACGGCCATCGGAGCCGGCGTGATCGTCGCCCTATTGGCCGTGGCTATCGTCGGCTCCAGGGTTGCCACCGGCCCCTCCGGTTCGGCAGGTCGGGACGCGGCCGTTGCTCGGGCCGTGCTGTGGGACGGCCAAGCCCGAAACGCTCTGGGCCCGCTCGCTCGCGTCCTCCCGAAGGTGGCCAACGACGTCGGGCGCTGGCGGGCCGGCCAGCTGCTGGCCACCGAGCTGCGACCCTCGTTGTCGGACGCCTCGACGGTCTTTGCCGCCGCCGCGATGGCCGTTGACCAGCTGCCGACGTCGCCAGCCGGCGAGATCGTCAACCGCCTCTACCGCTCGTCAGTGGCCCTCGACCAGGAGTGGATGGCCCTCACCATGACAGCGCTCGACATGCCGCCCGGCCCGCTGGCCCAGCAGGTCGTACTGGCGGCTTCGCGGGTGCGCGAGCTGGGCGACCGCATCTTCGACCGGGGGCGGGCGCCGCTCGAGCTCCTTCTCCCGTCGTCGTCGCAACCCGGTGTCAACATCGTCCTCCCCGCCGAGGTGCCCGACTGGGTGGCAGAGGGGCTCGCGGCCGGGCCGCCGCTCGACGCCGTCCCCCCGCCGCCTTCGGGTCGGCCCTCGGTTCGCCCTGCCCACCGACCTGAGCAACCCCGGGCCCGTTGGGAGGAGGTCGTGGCGACCAGCGGAGCTCCCTCGGTCAACGACCTTCCCGCTTCCCTCGCCGCGCCTGACGCCGCCCGGCTGGCCGATCTCAGCCACCGCTGGCTGGTCGCCCTCGACCGGATGCGATCGGCTCCTGATCCCAAGGGCGATCGCGAAGGATCCGAACGGCTCTACCTGCAGTGGCTGGTGGCCGCCGAGTCAGCCCGCGTCGGCCAGGCCGCGGTGATGGCATCAGGTGGAGCCGGGTCCCGCCTTCTCGGCTCGGCTCGGCACCTCGCCCGGATCGCGCACGACGTCGCCTAGCGGTTTCGAATGGGCGTCAGGCCTCCGGCGCGAGTTGGGAGCGGGCGCCGTCGATGGCGATCTGCACGACCTTCTCGACGTGGTCGACGTCGATGCCCAGGGCCTGGCCGATGTGGACGGACCAGATCTCGGAGCGCAGGTTGGTCTCGAAATCCAGCTGGCTGCGGATGTCGGCCCGGGCGGCCTGCCGGTTCTGCGACACCATCACGAAGGTGGCCAAGAAGATGGCCTCGAGGCTCACGATCATGGTCAGCAGGCCGAAGGGAAACTTGTCCCACTCCTTGGCCCGGCCGAAGAGGCCGACGTTGAAGGCGATCCAGATGCCGAACCAGACGGTGTGGATGTAGACGAACCGGAGCGAGCCGGCGAACGCCGTGATCTTGTCGGCGATGCGGTCCTGAGCGCGCAGGACGGCGCGGAGGAGCGCACTCTCGTTCTTGGAGTGGAAGTGGTCGACCTTGAAGAGGTTGCCATCCTCGATTCCGTCGGCCCGGTCGATGGCCTGACAGGCCGGGCAGGTCACCTTCGCGTTGGATGCCATGGAACAAACGGTGCCACGGCGGGCGGGGTCGGCGCTGTCAGGTGGGGACGCGGGTGAACATCTCGAGCAGGTGCCCGTCGGGATCGCGGAAGTACACGCCGCGTCCGCCCCAGCGGTGGTTGATCCGGCCGTCTTCTGGGCTGGCGGGGCCGCTGCCGTAGGTCACGCCCTCAGACTCGATCCGTTCGAAGATCTCGTCGAACTCGGTGTCGCCCACGTGGAAGGCGAGATGGTGCGACTCGAAGCCCTCGCCGTCGTCGTAGTCAAGGGTGAGCGTGTCGTTGACCTGCACCGGCGCGAAGTGGCCATCGAGGCCGTCGTAGCTCAACCCGAAGATGCGGGCGAAGAACCGGGCGCCGGCTTCCTTGTCGCGTGAGGGCACGATCGTGTGGTTCAAGACGATGGGCATGGGCGACGGTACCGCTCGAACGACTCTCTCCGCCGCGGTCGTGGTACCGACTCAATCCGTCATGGTCGACGGCAACCAGCGACAATGGTTCGATGCGGCCACAGCGGCGGATCGTTGGCGTACTCGTCGGTTGCGTAGCGATGGTGTCGATGTTCGGCGCGTCGGCCCCGACGTCAGCGGCGTCGGCCACACTGGCGTCCGGCCCACGGATCTTCTTCGACCGCGCTCCCGCGCCGTTGTCGCCGGTGATCCTGTCGAGCCGCGTCGACGGCAGTGACGAGGTGACGGTCGCGCCCGGGGCAGACCCGGCACTGTCTCCGGACGGAACGAAGCTGGCCTACTCGCGCTACCAGCCCGGTGGCTATCAGCTGATGGTGCTCGATTTCGCCACCGGCAAGCCCACCCAGTTGACCCACCTGACCGATCAAGAGGCCGAGTTCGGCAAAGGACGCTACGGCGCCATGCGCCCGCTCTGGTCGCCTGACGGCCGGCACCTGGCCTTCGCACTGGCTGAGGGATCGAGCACGACGCTCGGCGTGATCTCCGCCTCCGGGGGTGCCGCCCACGACCTCGAGGACACCATCGCCCACCTCTACGGCCAGACGCCGATGTGGCTGGCTGACAGCTCGGGCCTGCTCGTGGGCTCGGAGGCCGGCGTGCACAGGGTGACGGCTGAGGGACGAGACGACGGCCCGATCGCCTCGTTGGGATCCGATCCCCAGGGCTTCGTGGGCGCCACGCCCGACGGCTCGATGGTCTTCGTCGGGACATCGCGAGGCTCCGAGCGGGTGGACGTGGCGTCAGGCGCCCGGGTCTCTCTGACCGGGGACGTGAGCTCGGTGTCGCCGGACGGGAGCCTGCTCGCCCTCGTCAACGCCGCCGTCAATCAGGTCTCGGTGACCTCCGCCGCCAGGCCGGCGAGGGTCGTCTACAACGCTCCCTCGGGGGCGAACGTCAACTCCACGCGCTTCAGCCGGGACGGCGCCTACCTGCTGATCGAGTACACCCAGAACGCCTCGGCCACACCCGGCTCGATCTCCACGGGTGGATTCCAGGCCGGGCCCGTGACACCGAGCGGGACATTCACCGCGGTCGTGACGTTGGCGGACGGGACGCTGGCCAACGTCACGGGTGACAGCGCCACCGAAGGGGAGGTGACCCTCGCTCGCGCCCTCGTTCCCGGGGCGACCGGGGGTGCGCTTCCAGCCACCGGCGGCTCGGGTCCGGCTACCACCCGAGTGGACAACAACAACAACAACAAGGCGCCTGGGCCGGTGGCCCGCCCGACCAAGCAGCGCTCGACGGTGGTCGCGGCAATCCCGACGGTGAAGGACGTGTCGAAGAGCGGCAAGGTCATCCTCATCAACCTCGTCGTGGTCGCCCTGCTCATCCTGCTCATCACCTTCCCGGCCCAGCTGTTCAACAGCACGCTCGACGAGCACTACGACGAGGTGCGGGGCTGGTTCCGGCTGCCAGGCCGGCGGGACCGACCGCCCGCGCCCCGGCCGGCCCCGCAGGACGTCTCGAGGTCGCGCCGCATCCGGCTCTACGTGATGTTCCTGGCCGGCACCGCCATCCTGCACGGCTTCCTCGACCCGAGGTTCGGCCTCGACGCGGCCAGCGCCACCCTCGTCCTCGGGATGGTCATCGGCATCCCCATCGTGACCCTCGTGTCCAGCGCCGCCTCGCTGGCCTACGCGCGAGTGAAGCACGGCGACAGGGGAGTCATGCGGGTCCTCCCGGGCACCCTGGCGGTCGGGATCGTGTGCGTGGTCATCTCGCGTCTCGCCCACTTCGCGCCGGGCTACCTCTACGGGCTCATCGCCGGCTTCGCCTTTTCACGCAAGCTCTCGAAGGAGGAAGAGGGACGTCGGGCGGCCATCACATCGACGTGGGTTCTCGCCGTCAGCATGGTCGCCTGGCTGGCTCTCAGCCCGCTGCAGGGCCACGTCATCCACGGGTTCTTCGGGTTCTTCTTCGAGATGGTCCTCTCATCGCT
This sequence comes from Actinomycetota bacterium, assembly GCA_030838265.1. Taxonomy (GTDB): domain Bacteria; phylum Actinomycetota; class Acidimicrobiia; order Acidimicrobiales; family BP-101; genus BP-101. The sequence continues at coordinate 20,480 of JAUTXA010000200.1, forward strand.
CACGAGTGTGTTTCTGGGAGGGATCGAGGGAATGGCGCTCGGTCTCGTCCCCATGCGGACACTCACCGGTGAGAAGATCTTTCGTTGGAACAAGGCGGTCTGGCTGGCGCTCTTCGCCTTCGCCCTCTTCGTGTTCGTTCACCTGCTCCTGCACCCGCAGAGCGGGTTCGGGGCCGCCGAGCACCCGACGCCTCTGTTCACCTGGCTCGGGCTGTTCATTGCGTTCGGTGCGGCATCGATCCTCTTCTGGGCCTACTTCCGCTACCGACCGGCGCGCCCCACCTCGCCGGTCGAGCCGGCCGCCTCGGTCGTCGAGTAGATGCGCTGACGCGACGAAGGCGGGCCCTCCGCCGAGGCCCGCCTTCGGATCTCGTAGTTGTCAGCTCAGAAGATGACCGGCCCAGGGCACGGCAGCACCTGAGCGGTGTGGCTCTTGCCGGCAACCGTCACCGTGACGGTGCCGCACCCAAAGGTCACGCTCGGCTTCCCCACCTTGGGGGGGATCGACGGCGGGACAGGGTCGCAGGGGTTGTCAGGGTCCGGGCAGGCCGACGCGTGGGCCACCGTGCCGCTTGTCATGAACGCCATGCCGCCGAGCAGGGACGCCGCCAGCGCCAGCCGGGCCAGTCGAGTTCGCATTCCGCCAGATCCTCCGGATTTTGGGTGAAAGGGACGAACAGGAGACTAGCCCCCGACGGGCCAAGAGGCACGTAGTGCAGGTATCGGGCGCCGAGGGCCCGAATCCTCAAGGGTGCCGAGCGCCTATCCCGAGATGCTCAGGTCGACACGCCAGGAGCCAACCGAGCCTGACATCTCTCCTGGCGTCCAGTGGGGTCCAGGACCGTTACAGGCCCGGTGGACGGTGCCCACGTGGGTGATTCCGGCCGTGGTCGGCGTGCTCGTGGGTGCGTTGCTGGGACCCGTGATCCTCAACCGGGTCGGGAGGATCGTCTCGCCGCACCCGCTCGACGCAGGTGGATATCAACAGCTATGGGGAGGGCCCGACCCGTTCGAGTTCCAGGCCACGCCCGTGTCCGTCGTGGCCGCGAACACTCGCCTGCAAAAGACCGAGTACCTCGTCACGTACAAATCGAATGCCGTCTTCTCCGAGGTCTTCGGCGTGGCGAATCGCAGTAGTCACACGGTGCGGATCACGAGCGTCCAGCCGGCGTGGTCAGGTTGGACACTGGCCCACCAGATCGGTCTGCGGATGGCGGACCGATCGAACGAGGCAACCTTCGCGATCCCGGGCCACAACGTCTCGTTCGGGCCCCGGGCCTCAAATTCCGTTCGCCCCCTTCAACCTGAGGCCCGGCGACTCCCGAGAGGTGATCATCGAGTACCAGTTCGCGGCAGGCTGCACGCCGCCCCCCGGTGGGGGCGGGTCGACGTCAAGCAACGGTCGTCAGCGCCGCATCCAGTTCTCGCAGTTCGGCATCAACCACACCCAGACCATCGACAACGGCGTCTTCTGGGGGATTCCGCACCAGCCGGAGTGCCCGCCCCGCCCGCCCGGATAGCCAACGCTTCTATCCTGCGCCGGTGCCGAAGGACGTTGAAGGCCCGCGCTTCCGCCGCTCATTTCGGTTCGCCCTGCGGGGAGTGCGGTGGATGCTGCGCAACGAGCCCAACATGCGCTTCCACCTCATCGCGGCCACCGGAGTCGTGATCGCGGGCGCCGCCTTCCGCGTGCCCCTGGCCCAATGGACGGCGCTGGTCTTCGCCATCACGCTCGTCCTCCTCGGCGAGATCCTCAACACGGCCATCGAGGCGGTGCTCGACCTCGTCCAGCCCGGGCACCACGAGCTGGTCGGCGTGGTCAAGGACGTGGCCGCCGGCGCCGTGCTGGTGGCCGCCACGGGTGCCACCGTGATCGCTGCCATC
>JAUTXA010000209.1 GCA_030838265.1 Actinomycetota bacterium
TGAACGAGCAGGTGGACGCGTTCAACACCAAGGAGAACCTCACCAGCAAGGCCTACGCCGACGACCGGAACCTAGCGGCCCGCCAGGCCATCTACGCCTTTCGCCGGCCGCCCCTCGACCTCCTCGACTGGGCCTGCGACCAATATCCCTGGGACGGGACCGAGCGGGTCCTCGATGCCGGCTGCGGCAACGGGGCCTACGAGCGTCGGCTGGCCGACCGGGTGGGCACCATCGTCGCCCTCGACCTCTCGCTGGGCATGCTGGCCAGCCTCGGCGCATCCGTCGATCGCGTCACCCCGCTCGTCAACGGCGACGTGCAGGCCCTGCCCATCGCCGACAACTCGATCGACGTCGGGCTGGCCATGCACATGCTCTACCACGTGCCCGATCAACCCCGAGCGGTGGCCGAGCTGCGGCGCGTCATCCGCCCCGGCGGGACCCTGGTCGCCCTCACCAACGGACGGGGCGACAAGGACGAGATGGACGAGCTCCTCCGCGAGGCGGCCTCGACCGTGGCTGCTCATGAGATGCCGGCCCGGCCGCGCGCCGACTCCACCTTCGTGCTCGAGGACGGGGCCGTCATCCTCGGCACCGCCTTCGACGAGGTCGAGATGCGGGCCGTCGATGGTGAGATCGTGGTGACCGAGCCGGGCCCGGTCGTCGACTTCCTCCGCTCCATCGCCGCCTGGGCCGACCTCTACCTGCCCCCCGATGTGCGATGGGAGGCCGTGATGCACGTCGTCGAGTCGCTGCTGCACGACCGCATCGAGACCGAGGGCGAGTTCCGGATCACCACCCGAGCCGGCGTCCTGCTGGCCCGCTGAGGAGCGGCGCCGGGGGTCAGGCCGACTTGCGACGCTGGCGCACCATGCGCCGGCGCTCGCGCTCGGTGGCGCCGCCCCACACGCCATCTCGCTCGCGGTTGGCCAGGGCGTACTCGAGGCACGCTTCACGAACCGGGCACTGGGCGCAGATGGCCTTGGCCGGCCCCGCCTCCTCATCCGAGGGGGGATAGAAGATGTCGGGGTCGACTCCCCGGCAGGCTCCACGCTGCCGCCAGGAAAGGTTCATGGGTTGGATCACATCCTCGAGGACACTCACGACGGTTGGTCACTACCCGAGCGGCCGATCCGCTATTCGGGCAATGGTTGGGGATTCTGGAACAACGCAGGAACGGTCGTCCAGATTCCCCACCGTGCGTGGTGGAGAGGTCGCCTCAGGCGCCGAGGTAGGCGGCGCGGACCTTGGGATCGACGGCGATGTCAGCCGCTGTCCCTTCCGCGGCAATCGTCCCCGTCTCGAGGACGTAGGCCCGATCGGCGACGTCGAGGGCCAGATTGGCCAGCTGCTCGACGAGGAGGATGGTGGTGCCCTCCTTGGCCAGGGTGCGGATGATCTCGAAGACCTCGGCCACCAGCAGGGGCGCTAGCCCCAGCGACGGCTCGTCGAGAAGGAGGAACTGGGGGCGGGCCATCAGGCCCCGGCCCATGGCCAGCATCTGCTGCTCGCCGCCCGACAGGTAGCCGGCCGATTGGTTGCGACGCTCCCGCAGCACCGGGAAGCGGTCGTAGACCTCGTCGATCGAGGCCTGCAGGGATCGCCGATCGGGCCGGGTGTAGCCACCGAGCAGGAGGTTCTCCTCGACCGTCGACTGCGAGAAGACCCGCCGGCCTTCGGGCACATGGGCCATGCCCATGCGGGCGATCACATGGGCCGCCTTGTGCTCGATCCGCTTGCCGAGGAAGGTGATCTCGCCCTCGACCGTCTTCAGCAGCTCGCTGACCCCGGAGACCGTCTTGAGGGTGGTCGACTTCCCGGCCCCGTTGCCACCGATGATGGTGACGACTTCGCCCTCGTTCACGTTGAACGAGATGCCGTTCAAGGCGCGGGCTGCGCCGTAATAGACCTTCAGGTCGCGCACTTCGAGGATGGAGTCGCTCATACGTGCTCGTCGGTGCCGAGGTAGGCCTCGATGACGCGGCGATCGTGGCGCACCTCTTCGGGCGAGCCCTCGGCGATCTTGATGCCGTAGTCGATGACCGAGACGGTGTCGGAGAGGCCCATGACCAGATCCATGTGGTGCTCGATGAGCAGGACGGTGATGCCGGCGTCGCGCACCCGGCGAATGAGCGCGACCAGCTCGTGGATCTCGGTGGGGTGCAGACCGGCGGCCGGCTCGTCGAGGAGCAGCAGACTCGGGTCCGAGGCGAGAGCCCGGGCGATCTCGAGTCGGCGCTGGTCGGCGAACGGCAGCGTCGAGGCCTCGGCCAGCCCCTTCTCGGCCAAGCCGACGAACTGCAGCATCCCCCACGCCTTGTTCCGGATCCGCCGTTCCTCGACCCAGTTCAGGCCCGAGATCGAACGCAGCAGGCTGCCCTTCGACCGGCTGTGGGCGCCCACCATCACGTTCTCGAGGATGGACATGCGCCGCCACACCTGCAGGTTCTGGAAGGTGCGGGCGATGCCCAGGGCGTTGCGCTTGTGCGTCGACAAGTCGTTGACGATCTCGCCGTTGACGGTGATTCGGCCCGCCGTCGGCTCGTAGATGCCGGTGATGACGTTGACGAACGTCGACTTGCCCGAGCCGTTGGGCCCGATGAGGGCGTGGACCGTCCCCCGCTTGACGCTGATGTCGAGCTCGGAGAGGGCGGACAAGCCGCCGAAGCGCTTGGTCAGCCCGGTGACCTCGAGCATCGGCGTGTCGTCGCTGCCCAACGAGCGCGATCGGGGGAGCGTGAGCTCAGCCGGCAGATCGGGCACGACGACGGATCTGACCCGGGCCCGACCCTTCTGGACTTGCTTGCGCTGGAAGTCCCGGACGGCCTTGCGCATGTTGCCGACAAGCCCCTCGGGCGCAGTGGCGACGCCGATGATCCCGAGCGCACCGAAGAGCAGGCCGTTGTACTCCCGGAAATGCTCCTGCACCCACCGCAGCCCGAAGCCGAAGGTGATGCCGATGGCGCCGACGACCGGGCCGGCGATGGTGCCGATGCCGCCCAGGACGATGATCACCAGATAGCGGAACGACTGGGTCGACACGTTGCCGGCGGACCCGGCCGACACCGACAGGTAGCGGAGGGCCCCGATCCATCCCGCCACCGCCACGATGCCGGCGCTGAGGGCGAAGCTGGCCACCTTGTACCAGTAGGTGTTCACCCCGCTGCTGCGAGCCGCCAGCTCGCTCTCCCTGATGGCCATGAAGGCGCGGCCCCAGCGGCTGCGGGTCAGGTTCCACACGATGAAGATGGTGGCGAACAGAAAGATGACGGCGACGTAGTAGATCCCCGCCAAGGCGTTTCCCCGGGCGAGCAGGAAGTTGGTGGTGTCGGGGAACTTGTCGACCGAACGACCGCCCGCACCGCCGAGCTGGGCACTGGCCACGGTGATGATGGCCGGAATCAGGGTGCCGAAGGCGAGGGTGACGACGGTGAGGTAGAAGCCGCGCAGGTGGCAGCACATCAGGGCCAGCAGGGTGCCGAGGAGGGCACCGAAGGCGAAGGCCACGATGAAGCCGAACCAGGGAGCGTTCACCCCCAGGATCCCGCCCAGGATGTATGGCGTGAAGATGGCGCCCGCGTACCCGCCGGCCACGAAGAAGCCGAAGTGGCCCAACGACAGCAGGCCCGTGTACCCGAGCAGGATGTTGACGCCGAGGGCCGCGGCGGCGATGTAGAAGAACTCGATGCCGAGCGGGAGCCAGGCCCGGTTCTGGGCCTGCGAAGATCCGAACCACAGGGCGAACACGATCAGGACGACGACGGGGATGAACCGCACCAGCCCGCCCGGCGCGAAGCGACGAGCGGCCGGAGGCGCCATCGGGGTGCCCGGGGTGGCTAGGTCGTGGCCGGCCGCCACTTCGGAGCCGCTCTGGGCCACTCAGACCTTCTCCACGTACGGCGTGCCGAAGATGCCCGTCGGCCGCACCACCAGGACGGCGAGGAACAAGGCGAAGATGACCAGCGGCTCGTAGCGTCCGGCGCCGGCCGACACCGTCTTGACGACGGCCGACGTGAGGGCGATGGCAAACCCTCCGACGACGGCACCCCGAGTCGAGCCGAGGCCCCCCAGCACAGCGGCGATGAAAGCCTGGATGCCGAGCAAGTCGCCGTTCTCGAGCTTGACGAACAGCTTGGGCGCCAGCAGCACGGCGCCGACGGCGGCCAGCGCCCCGGCCAGGGCGAAGGTCGCCATCACGGTGCGAGTGGTGTTGATGCCCATCAACGAGGCCGTCTGGCGGTCCTGGGCCACCGCCCGGAACGCCCGTCCCGCCATCGTCCGGTTCTGCAGAACCTCGATCAGGAACATCAACAGCACGGCCGAGACGACGATGATGATGTCGGTCAGCGTGATCGGCACGCCCGCCACGATCGAGGCCTTCCAGCCGAAGACCGAGCCCGCCAGGTTCGGGAGCGCGTGGGGCTGAGCGTCGATCACGATGCCGATGACATCGACGGCAATGAGACCGACCGAGAAGGTCGTGAGGATCCAACCGACGTTGGTGGCTGGGTCGAACCGCCCGAGGGGCCGGATGGCAATGAGCTCGATGAGCATGCCGATGATGGCCGAGCCGATCACCGTGAGGATGAACGCCAGCCAGATGGGCAAGCCCTGCCTGGTCATGGCGTAGGCCATGTAGCCGGCGATGACGAGCATGGTGCCCTGGGCGAAGTTGACGATGCGCGTCGTCGAGAACACCAGGTTGTAGCCGAGCGCCACCAAGGCGAGGACTGACCCCACCGTCACGGTGGAGACAAGGATCTGGATGAACTTACCCATGGGAGCTGCGCTCCACTGGGCGCCCGAGGGCGCTCAGTGGATCTTGCACTCCTTGCCGAGCGTGCCGTCGGCGTGCTTGGTGCACTGGGTGCCGTAGTTGCCCCGGAGGATCTCGTCCATGAGCTCGGGGTGGGCCCGCTTGTTGCCGTCGAGCGTCGGCCGAACGAGGTGGGTGGGTCCGGCCGCCGTGCTCTCGAAGATGTGGCCGCTGCTCCACTCGACGCCGAGCTTGTAGGGAGGATCGGTCGTGACTGGGCCCGTGCCACCCCGCTCCATGGTGATCATGACGAGATCGTCCTTGGTGTGGGCGATGTGGCGATCCTTGGTGAAACCGAAGTCGATCGATGCGAACTTGATCTTGCCCATCGTCTCGATGCCCTCGACCACCTTGGCGTGTTCGGTCGAACCGGCCTTCTTCACGCCCTCGAGGATGGTGGCGAGGCCATCAGCGGGCACCTCCTCGCCGCCCGTCACCGTCTCATGCTGGTACTTCTTGGCCCACTCGGTGATTGGGAACCCGGGGTTGCCGATGAGGCCGCTGATGTGCCAGACCGTGTTGGTGCCGACCTTGGCGTCGGCCCCGGCCAGCTCGATCCAGCTCTTGTCACCGGTGCCACCGGCCGAGCCGATGATCTGCGGGTGCCACGAAGAACCCTTGGCCGTGGGGGTGTCGATGTAGGAGGCCTTGCGGGTGCCCAGCTCCTTCACGATGCCGGCCGTGTTGCCCGACAGGCCACCGATGAAGAGGCACTGGGGCTTCTGGGCCGCCAGCCGGTCGAGCTGGACGCCGTACGCCGACTCTTCGAGACGGAAGGTCTCGATGCCTGTCACGGTGAGACCGGCCGCGGCCGCCGTCTTCTTGAAGATCTTCACACCGTCGCCCTGCGAGTCGAGGACGGCGTCGTAGATGAGGGCCACGGTTCGGTACCCGCGGTCGTTGGCCGCATACTCCATGGCCACGGCCGAGGCTTGCTCGCCATTGTCGGAGAGCTGGAAGACGGATCGGCCCGGACCGTCGCCCGTCCCGGGATAGAGCTTGCTGGTGGAGTCGAGGTCGTTGAAGACCGAGATGACCGGCATGCCATCGCGCTTGATGAGGGGCAGGGTGCTCGGGTTGAACCCGGATCCGAAGCACCACAGGATCCCCACTACCCCTTGGGAAACCAGGCTGTCGTAGGCCTTGGGTCCGTTGGTGGGGTCGGTGCCCGTATCGATGGCGATGATCTGCACCTTGCGTCCCCCGATGCCCCCCGTGGCATTGAGCTGGGAGACGGCGGCGTTGGTCGAACGGTTCACGACCGAGCCGATGAACTTTCCGACACCCGAGAAGGGGGCGACCACGCCAATCTTGACGGTGTCGCCCGTGGGCCCAGGTGTCGTGCCCCCGTTGGCCTTCGAGCTGCCCTTGGCGCAGGCGGCGAGGAATGAGCCGCCCACGGTGCTGAGGGCGATGCCCCCCATGCCGGCCTTGGTGGCCCATTCGAGGAACCGCCGCCGGGTGACCTCCGCCGCGACGAGCTCGTCCAGGCGAGCCTGCTTTGCTTCGAGTGCTTCCTGCTCCGGCGTCATGTGTCTGGGATTCCCCCGAATGTGAGGTGGTGCTGCGGGTGTGGGTGGAATGGCGACCGCTCCTGACCCCAGCGTCAGGTGGCGGGTGTGGACTGATGACCTCGGGGCCCCGGGTCCAGGGGGCCATGGTCGATGGAAGGGGCTAGGTGGTGGCCGAGCCGTCGTTGCGGCGTCCGAGAACGAACCACAGCACGCCGCCGATGACGATGATGGCCAGGATCACTCCGATGATGACGCCGGCGGAGTTGCTGCTCTTGTGGGACGCGTTGGTGCCCTTGGCGGTCGGGAGGTTGCCACCCGCGGTTAGCGAGCGGGGCGGAACGGTGTCATCGCCGTAGCCAGTTTGGGCATGGACCGGGCCCACGAAAACCGTCAGAACCATGGCCGCGGCTGCGACGGCCATGACGAGGAGCTGCTTGAGTCGCACGCTGAACCTTTCGTGGGGGCACAGATCAGTCAACTCACGGTAACCGAGCGTTGATGAGAGAACAATGACCTGCAGGCCACGACCACGCCGAAGATGGTCACGAGGTCACCGAGCAACACGACCAGCGCGGGCCAATACCAAATCGGCCCAGAGCCGGCCGGAAGGGCCAGCGTGCCGGCCCGCGACACCTTTGCCGCCTTTCGTCCTCGCAGCCATCCGGGCTGGCCCGACCGGAACCAGGTCGCGCGGCCCGAGGCCACCATGTGCTCGAGTGGCTGCACAGTTGCCGTTATGGCGAGCGACCCACCCGACTCAGTCACGACCGGACCTCTCCATCCTTTGACGCGGTAGAGCCGAAGTCGGGGACCGACCTCGACCCGCGCCAGGCTGGGGTCGGAGTCAAGAGCGGTGTACGCATGCCAGTCGACCTCTTCGAGCAGGACGACCCACCGAATGCCGAGGTCGTGCACCAGTGCCCCGACCGGTTGCCCGGAGCGGAGCCGCCGATCCGAGCGATCGAAGATGACAGCCCTTCGGTCAGCGCTCTCTTGCGCCGAACCCGGCACCTCTGGGTCGGAGGAGACAACGACATCGCCTCCCAGATAGTCCGGGAGCGGGTTCAGGACTCGCCGACCGCCGGCGTAACCGAGATCGAGATACTCGTGCCACGGGAGGCCGAGCACGGGGCCTGGCGCCACGCTGATGTGGCGACGCGCCTCGACGTAGGCCCGAGGAAACGAGCGCGGTTGGAGTCGCCCTCCAAGTCCCCAGAATCCAGGAAGGGCCAGCCCGACCGCCAGGGCGGCGACGCCGGCGGCGGGCAGCATCCGCGCCGCCCTTGGGAGGCGGCGTCCGAGCGCAACGGCACCTAGGACGCCCAGAGGAGCGAGCACGACCAACGCGAGGGCGAGGGTGCGCTGACCTTCGCGGAGGGGAGCGCCGACCGCGGTCTCGGCCAACCGCTCGTAGACGCCCTGGATGCCGGGAATCCCGCTCGCCATCGTGAGCGCCAGGCCGACGAGGCCGAGCCCGAGGACACGTCCCCGAACACCGACGCGCAGTTGACCGGCGCCAACGACGGCCAGGACCAGGAACACGAGCCCGATGCCAATCGCCCAGCCGCCCGCCAACCCGAGCTGGCTGGTGGCGCGCCAGAAGCCCCTCCCGGCCAGCAGGGCCGGCACGCCCTGCGGTCCGCGGAGATCCGTGCGAAAGCGCACCGAAGGAGCGACTCGGCCTGCGGAGATCGAGAGGATGAGCCCGGGGACCAGCCACGGCAGCTGACCGAGCAGCGTGGCGAGGGCGGCCCGCGTCGCCCCGCGGCGCCGATCGGCGATCAACCCCACGGCCACAATCAGAACAGCGAAGACGCCACCCACGAACCCGGTGAAGCCCAACGCGCTCGACCAGATGACGATCATCCGCCAGTCGCGGGGTTCGAGGAGTTCTGGAATGGCCCACGGCAAGATGCCCACCGCGGCCACCAGGCCCCAGTGTCCCGCCCCCACCCGAGTCAGCAGGAACGGTGAGAGCGCGAAAACGGCGCCGGCGACCGCCTGGAGCGCGGTCGGGCAGCCCCAACGCGCCGCCAGTCGACAGGCTCCGGCGAAGGCGGCGG
>JAUTXA010000225.1 GCA_030838265.1 Actinomycetota bacterium
CCCCATCCGCTTCCGCCACGCGGCCATCCGGTCGGCGCTGGCCCTGGTCGACGTGTACATCCTCAATGGCCTCGTCGCCATCGTCACCATCCTGGTTACGAGGAACAACCAGCGGCTCGGCGATCTGGTGGCGGGCACCATCGTCGTGCGCGAGCGATCGGGCACCAAGGCGCCCACGGCCATCGCCTTCCCCATCCCACGCGGGTGCGAGGCCTACGCCGAGACGCTTGACGTGTCGGCGCTGACCCAGGGCGAGTACGGCGCCATCCGCTCCTTCCTGCTGCGCGCCGTGGCCCTGCCGGCCCACGTGCGCGCCGGGCTGGCCACCGAGCTGGCCGCGCCCCTCGTCCATCGCATGCGCCACACACCGCCGACGTGGGTCGGTCCCGAGCTCTTCCTCGCCTGTGTGGCCGCCGTCTACCAGCGCCGCTTCGGTGCCGCGCCTCCCGCCGCGCCGGGGTGGCAGATGCCGGCCTCGCCGGCGCAGCCCGCCAGCTGGGGCGTGGCTCGTCCCACCGCGCCGCCCGCGCCCGACGCCGACACCTCGCTGCCTCTGCGAGCCGAGGGGGACCAGACGGACGCCGCGCCCCCGGCGTCGCCCCCGGCCGCGCCACCTCCGGCCCGTCCGCCGACGGGGTTCGAAGCGCCGGACTGACCGTAGGCTGGTGCGGTGACCGCCTACCTCGATCACGCCGCCACCACGCCGATGCGGCCGGAGGCGGTGGCCGCCATGCTGCCCTTCCTCACCGAGCGCTTCGGCAACCCGTCGGGCGTGCACTCTGTGGCCCGGTCGGCCCGGTTGGCCCTCGACGAGGCCCGCGACGCGGTGGCTGCGGGCCTGGGTTGCGAGCCCGGCGAGGTGATCTTCACCGGGGGTGGCACCGAGGCCGACAACCTGGCCATCTTCGGCGTCCACGAGCGACGGGGCGGAATGATCGTGGGCACCGCCATCGAGCACCACGCCGTGCTCCACAGCGTCGCGGCCCTGGGCGGAGTCGTGGCGCGCGTCGATGCCAACGGTGTCGTCGATCTCGACCACCTGGCCCGCCTGCTGAGACCTGAGGTGTCGGTCGTGTCGGTGATGTTGGCCAACAACGAGGTCGGCACCATCCAGCCCTTGGCCGAGGTGGCCGCCCTCGTGCGCCGGCTGGCGCCCGACGCTGTCCTTCACACCGACGCCGTGCAGGCCATGCCCTGGGTCGACGTGGCCGAGGTGGCCGCCGTGGCCGACCTCGTCGCCGTGAGCGCCCACAAGTTCGGCGGGCCGAAGGGGGTTGGCGCCCTGGTGGTGCGGGGCGGCGTGCCGTTGGAGCCCATCATCAAGGGCGGGGGACAGGAGCGCGACCGGCGCAGCGGCACTCACAACGTGGCCGGCATCGTGGCCATGGCCGCCGCCGTCGAGGCCACCGTCGCCGGCCGGCGCGACACGGTGGAGCGGGTGTCCGTCCTGCGGGACCGCTTGGCGGACGGGCTTCTCGCGTCCGTTCCCGACGCGGTCGAGACGGCGGCACCCGGTGGCGACCGATCGGGCAAGATCGCCGGCAACTGCCACCTCCGGTTCGCGGGCGTCGAGTCCGAGGCTCTCTTGTTGCTGCTCGATGGGGCCGGCATCTGCGCGTCGGCCGGCTCGGCCTGCGCCAGCGGCGCCATCGAGCCCTCGCACGTGCTCACCGCCATGGGTGTGAGCGCGGCAGATGCCTTGACCAGCGTGCGCCTCTCGCTGGGGCCGACCACGACCGACGACGACATCGACTTGGCCCTCAAGGTTGTCTCCGAGTCGGTGGCCCGGCTGCGCGGCGCCCGATGAGGGTGCTCGTCGCCATGTCGGGCGGGGTCGACTCGTCGGTGGCGGCCGCCCTGCTGCGCGACTCGGGCCACGATGTGGTGGGCGCCACCATGAAGCTGTGGGGCGGCGAGTCCGACTCCGGGTGCTGCTCGGTGGCCGATGTCGACGATGCCCGGCGGGTGGCCCAGCAGCTGGGTCTCGACCACCACGTCTTCAACTTCACGGCCGACTTCGATGCTCACGTCGTCGACCCCTACGTCGAGGCCCACGGCGCGGGGCTGACCCCAAACCCCTGCATCGAGTGCAACCGCCACCTCAAGTTCGACCGCTTCCTCGAGCGCGCTCTCGACCTGGGCTTCGACGCCATCGCCACCGGCCATCACGCCCGGGTGGCGCGGTCGGCCGATGGCACCTGGTCGCTGCGCAGGGGGGCAGACCGGGCCAAGGACCAGTCCTACGTCCTCCACATGCTCGGTCAGGCCGCGCTCGCCCGGACCTTGCTCCCCGTCGGTGAGCTGACCAAGGCCGAGGTACGGGTTCGCGCCACCGAGCTCGGGCTGCGCACCGCGGCCAAGCCCGACAGCCAGGACGTGTGCTTCATCACCTCGACCGGCGGCCGCACCGCCTTCCTCGCCGATCGCCTGTCGCTGCACGCCGCGTCCGTGGTCGACTCCTCCGGCGAGGTCGTCGGGTCGGTCGACGCCGTCGAGCTGGTCACCGTCGGCCAGCGGCGGGGGATGGGCGGGGGCCGAGGCGAGCGCCGCTACGCGGTCGCCGTCGACGTCGCCGCCCGGCAGGTCACCATCGGTGGTGAGTCCGACCTCATGACCGACGTCGTCGAGGTGGACGGTTGGCAGTGGTGCGGCGAGGCCCCGCCCCCGTCGTCGGCGGTCGGCGTGCAGACCTCGGCCCACGGTCCCGTCCCCATCGCCACGCTGGCGTCATCGTCGGTCCGGCTGGCCGAGCCCATCCGGCGGGTGGCGCCGGGTCAGTCGGTCGTGCTCTACGACGGCGACCAGGTGCTCGGCGGGGGCATCGCCACGTGACCGACATCGATCCGTCACCGACCGAACCCGAGCCCCTCCCCGAGATGCGTTACGGCGCACCGATCAAAGGGCAAGCCACCGTCCGCCTGGCCCTGATCGCCATCGGCCTCGTCTTCTTCGTGGGCGTGGCCATCGGCTACGTCCTGGGCCGCGGCGCATGAGCGATCCGCCGGGGTGGGCCCCGCTCGATTCACCCCCGCCGCCGCCAACACCACCGCCTCTCGACCCTCAAGCTCAGGCGCCCTGGCCACCACAACCGCCGCCCCAACCTCAGTGGGCCGGGCCAGCACCGCCGTGGGGCCCGCCACCAGCATTCGGACCGGACGCTGCGAAGCGATCATGGTTCCGCCGCTGGTGGTGGTTGATCGCCATCTTTGTCGTGGGGGTCATCACGGTGATGGCGGGCGTTGCCTTTGTGGCGTCCCAAGCGGTGCTGCGCGTGAAGGCGCCGATCGATGCCGCCAATCGCTATCTCGATGCCGTGACTCGCGACGACTATCAGACTGCCTACGGCATGGTCTGCCACGTGGCGCCCCGCGAGAGCTACGAGCAGTACGTCGAGGCTCTGCAGGCGCAGGCTCGGGCCGAGGGTCACTTGCGCAGCCACGACGTCATCAGCGCCAATACGTCGGGCTCCCGCGCCGCCGTCCTCTACGACACCCGGACCGACACGGGCACCGACGAGCGGCGGGCCCTCATGGTCAAGGAGAACGGGCACTGGACGTTCTGCGGGGCCCAGAGCACCCGCACGCCGAACCACTAGTCGCTAGGTCATCGGCGAGGTGGGGGGCCGGGGCGGGCGTCGAGATACTCGGGGAGGAGCTCGCCGAAGCGGGCCACGACCGGCGACGGCTCGTCCGTCGACCACCAGAGCCTGAACATCTCGGCCGTGGCCTCCTTGGGGTTGGTGGTGGCGTAGTCCGAGACCTGGGCCGCGAGCTCCGCCACGGCGGCCTGCGACGAGGGCGACGCGCTGCCCGGCGCCCACGATCGCACGGCATGCTCGAGGGTCTCGACCCCGAGGACGACGCCGAGGGCTCGGCGGAAATCGACGCTCGCCCGGTAGGAGCGGGCCTCGAAGGCCGCCTCGACGACATGCCAGATCTCGTGCACGACCGTGCCCTCGAAGCGATCTGAGGTGGCGGCAAAGCGGGCGTCGGCCGCCCCGGGCACGAGGAAGTCGGCGTTGAGGTGGAAGGTGTCGAACAGGTGCCCGGCCTCGCCGGCCGAGGTGCGCCCGACCAACCCCTTGCTCGAGCGGTCGAACGACATCCGCCGCACGTGGTCAGCCGAGGGGCCGAGGTACGAGCGCGCCTCGATGGCCACGTTCACGGCCCGCGCCACGACGTCGACCTGGGTGTCGGCCCGGCGGGGGACCACGACGTGCAGCGGCGGCTGGCCCTCAATCTCAACCTCGAGCTCGATCACGCCATCGACACCGGCGATGGCCGATCGCAGCATCCCCCGCAGCGGGTTGCGGCGCCGAGCCGTGACCCGACCGACGGGCACCAAGTCGGCGACCGCGGTGGCCAACACCGCTGGTTGGTCGAAGGCCACGCCGCATCGTGACAGAGCGGTAGCACGCCCGGGGTGGCACGATCGGGATATGGCTCACACCTTCGACGTGATCGACGACCCGCTGGCTGAGTGGATCGGGCGCCAGCACGTCTTCTTCGTGGCCACCGCCCCGTCCGACGGCGGGCACGTGAACTGCTCGCCCAAGGGTCTCGACACCTTCGCCGTCCTCGACCCCACCACCGTCGCCTACCTCGACCTCACCGGCAGCGGCGTCGAGACCATCTCCCACCTCCGTGAGAACGGCCGCATCTGCGTCATGTTCTGCTCGTTCGAGGGGGCGCCCCGCATCGTCCGCTTGCAAGGCACCGGCGAGGTGCTCGAGCCCGACCACCCGGACTTCGCGGCGGTCGCCGATCGCTTCCCGACCTATCCCGGCGGACGGGCCGTCATCCGCGTGACCTGCGAGCGCATCGCCGACTCCTGCGGCTACGCGGTGCCGATCATGAGCTTCGAGCACGACCGCGACACCCTCCCCAAGTGGGCCGAGAAGCGCGGCGCCGACGGCCTCGTCGCCTACCGGGCCGAGAAGAACGCCGAGAGCATCGACGGCCTGCCCGGTCTCATCCCGGCAGGCTGAGGGGGATGCGCCGGGCGTCGGCTTCCTGAAGGACGAGGCCGGGCCGGCTCGGCGTGAAGAGCAGGCGGGCCGACGACCCGCTCTCGCCCGTGTGGGTCCCGGGCTTCGAGAGCGTCATCGGGACCTTGTCCTTCAGCAGCAGCTCGAGGGCCAGGCCGCGCGAGCCCTGCGTGAGATCGAGCGAGTCCGACCCGGCCGGTGCCGGCCCTATCGACTCGATGACCTTCAGCTCGAACAGCACGGGGTCGAGCAGGGTGATGGGGTCGTGCAACACCAGGCCGGCGGGGACGAACACCACCCACCGCCGCGACAACCCGTGCAGGGCGCGGCCCAGCAGCCAGGTGGTGGGCAACGAGATGACAGCGATGAGGGCTCCTGCGATCCACGCGTGGGCGGCCAGCAGCAGGACGGCCGCCATCGGTCCCCCCACGGTGAGGGCCCAGGCCAGGGGGAGGGGCCCGAAGGCCAACGGCCCCGGTGACCGCAGCGGGAGGCGACGCTCGTTGGGATACGACCGTCCGTTGACGTAGAGCAGGGCTGTCTCGGGCACATAGGCGACGGCGACCGCGATGGCCGCCGACACAGTCGCCGTCGACGCGGCCAGCGTCGAGGGCAGATGGGTCAGGGCCGCCGCTGCGGTCGCGGCCAGAGCCGCGGGCGTCGCCAGCCGGAGGAGGGTCAGGCTGATCGTCGACGGGACGAGCATGGCCACCAGGGCGGCGGCCCATCCCAGCCACAGCAGCACCGAGGCCACGTCACGCACCGGGCCGCTGCGCGGATCAAGGCCCGCGGCCAACGCCGGCCCCGCGGTCAGCGGCAGCAGCGCCCACACGGCGCGGAGAACCCAGGGCAAGACTCGAGACAAGGGGCCCGACGTTAGAGGAGGCGGCGACGGCCTTGGGCGCCTCGCCTGTCCGCCAACTTGCAACCCCTACGACCGTCGAATAGGCAGGTTCAACCGTCGCATTCCAAAGGGGGGACTCGATGGCTGATGTGCAGCTGGTCGATCTCGAGGTGATCAAGCGGTACAGCCTGGCGGTGCGCCAGGCAACGGCACCGGCCGACGAGCTGTTGGCCGCGCTCGACGCCAGCCGCGAGGCCGTGTTGCGGGCCATGAACGCGGCGGGGCGACAGAGCTCGAAGTCGCAGCCCCGATCGTGAGCCCGTTGGGCCGAGCCTCGGCGATGCTCGGTCATGGCGCGGTGGCATCGGCCATCGGCAGCCTGCCCCACGTCGACCCGGCGGCGGCCACCGATCTGGTGCTCGAATTGCTCCCTGACCTGCCGGCCGCTCCCCAGCTTCCGCAGCGCTCGCCCTGCGAGGGGATGCTGGCCCAGGTCGCCTTTGGCGTCGCCGGCATCCACGTCGACGACGACGGCGAGCTGCACATCGACCCGGCGTCGGTCGACCCGTCGCCCACCACCGGGAGCCGCGAGTTCGACGAGCGCTGCTGGGGTGGCCTCACGACATTCCTCGACGCCGCCACCGGCCGCTCGGCACCCATCAAGGTGCAGCTGGCCGGCCCCGTGACCCTCGCCCTGGCCCTCGTCCACGCCGGCGTCACTCCGTCCGCCGCCCTGCCGGCCGCCGCCCTGATCGTCGAGCAGCGAGCCGGCGCCCTGCGAAACCGAGTGGCTCATCACGCCCCCGACGCCCCGGTCGTCGCCTTCCTCGACGAGCCCGGCCTCACGATCTTTTCGCGGGCCGAGACCCCGTTCGACCCGAACGACGTCGTCGAGGTGCTGTCGGCCGCCCTGGCCTCGTTCGGGGCCCAGACGGTGACCGGCATCCACTGCTGCGGGCCGACCGACTGGCGGCTGGTGGCCGCGACCGGGCCCGACGTCATCTCCGCCCCGCTGGGCATCGGGCTCGAGGACGAGGGCGCCGTGCTTTCCCCGTTTCTCGAGGACGGCGGCCTGGTGGCTTGGGGCGCGGTGCCCACCGACCGGCCGGTCGGCGACGACACGGGCTGGCTCTGCCGGCAGCTGGTGGCCACCTGGCGCGCCCTTCGGGCCGAGGGGTGCGACCCCGAGCTGCTGCGCACCCGCGCTCTCATCACCCCCGCCTGTGGCATGGCCGGCCACGGCGTCTCTCAAGCCGAGCGGGTCCTGCGGCTGACGTCGGGCATCACCGAGCGCATCCACGAGCTGGCCGCCTGACCCGTCCCAGGGCACGGGTAACGTCCACCCGGTGAGCAGCCTCGACAACCCGGCCCAGCGGGCCGACGAGCTCCGCGAGCAGATCCGCCACCACAACCAGCGCTACCACGAGCTCGACGAGCCCGAGATCAGCGATGCCGACTACGACGCGCTGGTGCGCGAGCTGGCCCTGATCGAGGAGACCCATCCCGAGCTGCAGACGCCCGACTCGCCGACCCAGCTGGTGGGCAGCGCCCCCTCGGCCCAGTTCACCCCCGTCGAGCACCGCAGCCGGATGATGTCGCTCGACAACGCCACCTCGTTCGACGAGCTGGTGGCCTGGGGCAAGCGCATGGAGCGCTTCATCGGCGACGAGGTCAGCTTCATCTGCGAGCTCAAGATCGACGGGGTCGCCATGTCGCTGCTCTATGAGGACGGGCTCTTCGTGCGGGCGGCCACCCGGGGCGACGGTCGGGTCGGCGAGGACGTGACCGAGAACGTGCGCACCATCGCCGCCGTCCCCAAGAAGATGAAGCCGGTGAAGAAGGTGGTGCCCTCGCTCGTCGAGGTGCGGGGCGAGGTCTACATGCCGCTCGCCGCCTTCGAGGCCCTGAACGAGCAGCAGGCCAAGAACGAGCAGCGCCTCTTCGCCAACCCCCGCAACGCCGGCGCCGGCTCGCTCCGCCAGAAGGACCCCAAGATCACGGCGTCGCGCGAGCTGTCGTTCTGGACCTACCAGATCGGCGAGATCGTCGGCGGGCCCAAGTTCACCGCCCATCACGAGACGCTCGACTTCCTGGGGGCGGCCGGCTTCCCCATCAACCCCGAGATCCGCCTCTTCGACAACCTCGACGACGTCCACGCCTTCTGCCGCCACTGGCAGGAGCACCGCCACGACCTGCCCTACGAGATCGACGGCGTCGTCATCAAGGTCGACGACCTGGCTCAGCGCGACGAGCTCGGCTTCACCTCCAAGGCACCCCGGTGGGCGATCGCCTACAAGTTCCCGCCCGAGGAGCGCACCACCCTGCTCAAGGACATCATGGTGTCGATCGGCCGCACCGGGAAGGCCACCCCGTTCGCCATGCTCGAGCCCGTGTTCGTGGGCGGCTCGACGGTGGGGCTGTCGACCCTGCACAACGAGGACCAGGTCCGCCTCAAGGACGTGCGTCCCGGCGACACCGTCATCGTGCGCAAGGCGGGCGACGTGATCCCCGAAGTGGTCGGCCCGGTCGTGAGCCTGCGGCCCGAGGGGCTGCCCGAGTGGCGGTTCCCGACCGAGTGCCCGGTGTGCCACGCCCCGCTGGTGCGGCCCGAGGGCGAGAGCGACACCTACTGCACCAACATCGACTGCCCGGCCCAGCGCCAGGGCCGCATCGACCACTTCGCCTCGCGCGGGGCCATGGACATCGAGGGCCTGGGCGAGCGGACCGTCCGCCTCTTCATCGAGCAGGGCTGGCTCAACGACCCGGGTGACATCTACACCCTCGACTTCGAGAAGGTCGCCACCCTCGAGGGCTTCGGCGAGATCTCGATCGACAACCTGCGCGCCGCCATCGAGGCGTCGAAGCAGCGTCCGCTGTCGAGCCTGCTGGTGGGGCTCAACATCCGCCACCTCGGGGGGACGGGGTCGCGGGTGCTGGCCAAGGCCCTGGGGAACCTCGACCGCATCATGGGGGCCAGCGTCGAAGAGCTCACCGCCGTCGAGGGCCTCGGGCCGATCATCGCCCAGTCGGTGCACGAGTTCTTCGCCGACGAGGGCCACCGCGACCTGGTCGAGCGCCTGCGCGCCGCCGGCCTCAACTTCGAAGGGCCGGCCGCACCCGACCTGCCCCAGAACCTGGCCGGCATCTCGGTCGTCGTCACCGGCACCCTCGACGGCTGGTCGCGGGAGGCGGCCGAGGAGGCCATCAAGGGTCGCGGCGGCAAGGCCCCCAGCAGCGTGTCGAAGAAGACGACCGCCGTGGTGGTGGGGGAAGGACCCGGTGCGGCCAAGCTGACCAAGGCCCAGGAGCTCGGCATCCCCGTCCTCGACGAGGCCGGCTTCGCCCACCTCCTCGACACGGGCGAGATGCCGGCCGCCGGTCAGGACTAGGTTCGGCCCATGGTCGACAAGAGCGCGGTGGGCCTCGAGGGGCCCGCCTTCGAGATGACGGTCGAGCGGGGCAAGGTCAGGGAGTTCGCCCGGGCCACCATGAGCGAGCGCCCCGAGTACCTCGACGACCCGGCCCCGCCCATCACCCCCACCTTCCTCACCACCTCGACGTTCTGGCAGCCGCCCGACGCGGCGGGCGTCTTCCGCAAGGTGGGGATGGACCTCAAGCGTCTCCTCCACGGCGAGCAGGAGTACGAGTTCTTCGGGCCACCGCCGCGCGCCGGCGACGTGCTCACCGCCCACAGCCGCGTCGAGTCCATCTTCGAGAAGGATGGCAAGCGGGGCGGCACCATGACCTTCGTCGTCACCATCACCGACTTCACCGACCCCGGCGGCAAGCTCGTCGCCCGGGCCCGGTCGACCGCCATCGAGACAGGGAGGGCCCCCGATGCCAGCTGAGACCGAAGCCACCATCAGCCTCGACGAGGGCACCGAGCTCCCTCCCCGCCCGTTCGGCCCCCTCACCCGCACCAACTTCGTCCGCTACCAAGGGGCGAGCGGCGACTTCAACCCCATCCACCACGACGAGCACTTCGCCCAGTCGGCCGGGTTCCCTACCGTGTTCAGCGTGGGGATGCTGCAGGCCGGCCTCCTCGCCACCTACTGCACCGACCTGTTCGGCCCCGACAACGTCCGCCGCTTCAAGGTGCAGTTCCGCGAGCAGGTGTGGCCCGACGACACCCTCACCGCCTCGGGCACCGTGGTGCGCCGCCACGCCGAAGACGGCGAGGAGCGCGTCGACCTCGAGCTCGTCGTCACCCGCCAGACCGGCGGCACCGCCATCAAGGGCCAGGCCACCTTCGCCGTCTAGCGCACCGGCTCGGCTAGTGGGTGCTGAACGACCAGGTGTAGGTGCGGCCCCGCTCGCCTGAGTCGCCGATGGGCCGGAAGCTGGCCGTGACCCGGATGAGTCCGCCGGGTAGGGCCTCGATGTCCTTGCCCGGGCCGGGGGTGAACGAGTAGCGGTTGAGGCCGGGGATGTGGGCCGCGGCCACGCTGCGCGGGGGAGCGCCTTCGGGGGCGATCGACAGATCGGTGAGCTCGTAGGCCGGATCGAGCTCGATGAAGATCGTCTCCTGGCGCAGCACCTGATCGCCCTGCCGGGGGAAGAAGGCCTTCACCGCCGCGTCCGACACGAGGACCTTGACGGGGTGGTTGGGCGAGGTCACGAAGGCCCACACGAAGCCGATCGTGGCCACAGCCAGCAGCAGGGAGCACACGATGAAGGCGGGCAGGGTGAGGACGCCGACCCGGCGGTTGCGCCACCCCTGCGTCGTCCCGGTCTGGGTGTTGGTCACGACGGCACCGACCCCGATCCTGCCTCCGAATCCGGCGGCAGCGTCGGAAGGGTCGGGCCCTCGTCACCCTCGGGACTCTGCTCCTCCTCGACGAAGCGACGGGAGAGGCGGCGGTTCAGCACCTCGATGCGGGTGCGCAGCTCGCCGTCGGGCAGCCCGTCCCGCACCGCCTCCATCACCTTCCAGAGCCGGGGGTAGATGATGCCCTCGACGTCATCGGCGAACCGGGGCGGGACATCGCCCATCCGCATGCGGGTGAGCAGTGAGGCGAGGGGCTTGGCCAGCATCCCGGGGATGGGGTCGTGCTGCTCGTCGCCTTCCCGGTTGAGCTGGACGATGAGGGCGCTGAGCTCGTCGGGGTCCCACAGGCCGCCCCGGCGGATGAACTCTTCGAGCTCGTCCACGATCTCGAGGCGCATCGAGCCATTCTGGCCGTGACTGGCCCCGTTGGCCTACCCCGGGCCGAGGTGGGCGTCCCTAGAGGCCCCCAAATCAGCCGGTAGCCTTCCCGTGTGGTCACCAATCGCGTCGCCGACCACGTCGGCCGTGTGCTCGGCGGTCGCTACCGGCTGCTGGCTCCGATCGGCACCGGTGCCTCGGGCCACGTCTTCGTCGCCGACGACATCACGCTGCGCCGCCGCGTCGCGGTGAAGGTCCTGCACACGGGTCTGGCCGGCGACGAGTCCTTCCTGCGCCGCTTCCGGGCCGAGGCCCAGGCTGCCGCCAACCTCAACCACGCCAACATCATGCGCGTCTTCGACTCGGGCGAGGACACCGACGGCCCCTATCTGGTGCTCGAACACCTCGGCGGCGGCAGCCTCCGCGACCTGCTCGACAGCGGACGGCGCCTCTCGCCCTCGCAAGCCCTGCTCGTCGGCCTCGAAGCGGCCCGGGCCCTCGACTACGCCCATCGGCGCGGCCTCGTCCACCGCGACATCAAGCCCGCCAACCTGCTCTTCGACGACGAGGGACGGGTCTGCATCGCCGACTTCGGCCTGGCCCGCGCCCTGGCCGAGGCGGCCTGGACCGAGCCGTCCGGCGCCGTGCTCGGCACCGCCCGCTACGCCTCGCCCGAGCAGGCCCGGGGCCGCAGCCTCGACGGCAAGGGCGACGTCTACGCCCTGGCCCTCACCCTGGTCGAGGCCGTCACCGGCCAGGTGCCCTTCACCGCCGACACGACCATCGGCACCCTGATGGCCCGCACCGAGCACTCGCTCGAAGCCCCGGCCGAGATGGGTGCCCTGGGCCCGGTCATCGAGGCCGCCGGCCGCCTCGAGCCCGCCGACCGCGTCGACGCCGCCGGAATGGTCGGCGGCCTGAACAAGGCGGCATCCGAGCTTCCGGCCCCCGGCCCGCTGCCGTTGGCGGGCGCCGTCCCCATCGACGCGTCCCGCGTGGCCGACGAGCGGGACATGACGATGATGGGCGCCCAGTCGGGGGCCGGGCCCGCCACCTCGCGGCTCTTCGACGCCGAGGCCGACCCGGTCGTCGTCGACGACAAGCCTCCGCCTCGACGGGGACGGCGGCTGCTGTGGTGGGCCCTCGCCGTGCTGGCGGCCATCGCCATCGGTGTCGGCGCCGCGTACGCCCTGAACTCGGCCGTCCTGCCGTCCCACCGGGTGCCCGTGCTCACCGAAAAGACCGAGGCGCAGGCCCGGCAGGCCCTGGCGCCGCTCAAGCTCAAGCTGCAGGTGCGACGCGACTACGTCGACGGCACTGTTGCCGGAACCGTGCTGAGCCAGGAGCCCACTGCCGGCACGCCGCTCAAGGAGAAGCAGGCCGTGCGGGTCCTCGTGTCGCGCGGCCCGCCGCCCATCGACGTCCCCGACCTCACCGGCAAGACCCAGGCCGAGGCCCAGAGCCTGTTGACCGCCGCCGGCTTCCAGTTCGCCATCAACCCGGCCAACGACGAGACGGTGAAGAAGGGCCAGGTCATGGACTGGAACCCCAAGGGGAGCCAGCCCAAACACTCGACCATCACCCTCAAGGTGTCGGACGGCCCCGGCCCTCGCGGCATCCAGGATTGGAAGGGTCACGCCTTCGACGAGGTCAAGGGCGCCCTCGAGAAGGCCGGCTTCAAGGTGACCCGCAAGGATGCCTACAGCGACGACGTGAAGGACGCCGGCAAGGTCATCTCGACCGAGCCCGGCGCCGGCAAGCAGGCCCCCTACGGCTCGACCGTCGTGGTCAACGTCTCGAAGGGGGCCCAGACCATCGCCCTGCCCGACGTGCGAGGCAAGAACGTCGACGAGGCCGGGCAGATCCTCACCAAGGCCGGCTTCAACGTCTTCAGCTACGGCCCCCCCAGCTCCAAGCGAGTCGTGACGACCGACCCGACGCCGGGCACCATGGTCAAGCGGGGCACCGACGTGACCATGTACACCGGCCGCGGCTGAAGCCACCCCTCCCACGCGTCGCAAGTCGCCCTATTAGCCTGCCGGGCCATGGGTTCACTTGACTGCCACGTCGCCATCATCACCGGGGCCGCCCGCGGCATCGGCCGCGAACACGCCCTCTACTTCGCGGCTGAAGGGGCCAAGGTCGTGGTCAACGACCTGGGTGGGGCCATCGACGGATCGGGTGACGACCGCACGCCGGCCCAGCAGGTGGTCGACGAGATCCGCGAGATGGGCGGCGAGGCCATCGCCAACGGCGACAACGTGGCCGACTGGGAGGGCGCCCAGCGGCTGGTGAACAGCGCCATCGAGGAGTTCGGCTACCTCACCGTCCTGGTCAACAACGCCGGCATCCTGCGCGACCGCGTCCTCGTCAACATGACCGAGGAGGAGTGGGACGCCGTCATCCACGTCCACCTGAAGGGTCACTTCGCCCCGACCCGGTGGGCCGCCGCCTACTGGCGAGAGCAGGTCAAGGCCGGCAACGAGGTCAAGGCCTCGGTCATCAACACCTCGTCGACGTCGGGCCTGCTCGGCAACCCGGGCCAGACCAACTACGGCGCGGCCAAGGCCGGCATCGCCGCCTTCACCCAGATCTGCGCCATGGAGCTGACCCGCTACGGCGTCCGCAGCAACGCCATCGCCCCGGCGGCCCGCACCCGTCTCACCGAGGCGACTCCCGGCCTGGGCGACATGGTCCAGCCACCCGCGGAGCCCGATCAGTTCGACGTGTGGGACCCGGCCAACATCTCGCCGCTCGTCGCCTACCTCGGTCGCCGCGACTGCAACATCAACGGCAAGGTCTTCTTCGTCCAGGGCGGCAAGATCACCCAGATGAACCCGTGGTCGATGGGGACGGGCATCGAGAAGGACGGGCGCTGGACGATGGACGAGCTCGAGGAGCAGATGCGCCAGTTCGAAGGCTGAGCGCGCCGGAGCGCCCAGTACCCTCACCTGAGTGGCTGATCCCGTGTTCACGGGGGTGGGCGTGGCCCTCGTGACCCTCTTCGACGACGGCGGCAACCTGCTGGCCCAAGCGACGGCCGAGCACGCCGCCCGCCTGGTCGGTCTCGGCGTGCGCGCCATCGTGGTGGCCGGCACCACGGGCGAGGCCGCCGCCCTCACGACGGGCGAGCGGGTCGCCCTGATCCAGAACGTGAGGGCCGCCATCGACGGCCGCGTCCCCCTGCTCGCCGGCACCGGCGCGGCCTCGACCCGACAGGCTGTCGAACTGACGGGCCAGGCCTTGGAGGCCGGCGCCGACGCCGTGTTGGTGCTCTCGCCGCCCAACACGACCGACGCCCTTCCCTACTTCGTGGCCGTGGCCAAGGCCGCCGCCGGGGCGCCTCTGCTGGCCTACCACTACCCGGCCGTCTCACCGCCCGGCATTCCCGTCCAAGCCCTCGACACCCTGCCCATCGACGGCCTCAAGGACTCGAGCGGCGAGCCCGAACGGCTCCTCGAGGAGCTCTCGTTCTGGGGCGGCCACCTCTACACCGGGTCTTCGGCCATCCTCGCCCTAGCCGGGCCGATGGGTTGTGCCGGCGCCATCCTGGCCCTGGCCAACGTCGAACCGGAGCGCTGCATCGCCGCCTTCGCGGGTGACACCACGGCCCAACGCCAGCTCGCTCCCGCTCACCTCGCGGCCCGCCGCTCCTTCCCGCGCGGGATCAAACAGCTCACGGCTCGACGATTCGGGACAGCGGTCCATAGCCGGATGGGCTGAGCATCTGGTCCCGACGGATGGGGTGACTAGTCCGAACGAGTCATCTGACGGTTGGCCCTGTTGCCCGCGTTCACCGCTCCGTATCATCCCAATCGCAGGGCCCAAGGGGGTGGCGTTGCTGAGGCAGTGTTCCCCAGCCACGGTCGGTGCCGCCGCCCCCTGGGGCCCTGCGCCGCGCCAGCGCGTAAGTTGAGCGGGCCGTGACCGACCTCCACGACGAGACCGAATCCGTCTCGATCGGCGCGGGAGGCA
>JAUTXA010000233.1 GCA_030838265.1 Actinomycetota bacterium
ATGGGCAGCGGGGAGACGACCCACAGCTTCTTCGGGTGGGTGAAGGAACGCTCGGCCATGCTGTCGGGCCTGGCCGAGAGCACCATGAGTCACGACGACGGTTGGCGCTTCCTCGTGCTCGGCCGCAGCCTCGAACGGGTGGACATGACGGCCCGTCTGCTCTCCGCCCACTACGGCGACGCGTGGGGCCACAGCGGCTGGGTGACGACACTGCGGTGCTGCTCGGCCTACGAGGCCTACCTGCGCACCTACCAGCGGGCCGTCGATGCCTCGTTGGCCGCCGAGTTCCTCGTGCTCGACCGCCTCTACCCCCGATCCGTCTTCCACGCCCTGCGCACGGCCGAGGTGTGCCTGGCCGAGCTGGCCCCCAGCACGGGACGGGCGGGCTCCGACGACGAGGCCCGGCGCCGCCTGGGCCAGGCCCGGACCGAGCTCGAGTTCCGTTCGGTCGGCGAGCTGCTGTCCGACCTCCCCGGCCATCTCTTCCGGCTGCAGCAGCACTGCTTCGACGCCGGCTCGGCCATCGGGGCTCGCTACTTCCGAGCCCGCAAGCCCATGGCCTTCACGGCATGAGCTGGCGGATGGCGGTGCTCCACACCACGAGGTACCGATACGACCGCCCCGTGTCAGCCTCGTACAACGAGGCCCGTCTGACCCCGCTGAGCACCGAGCACCAAACCACGATCGACTCAGGCCTGCACGTCGACCCGACGACGCGAGTCACGCGCTACTGGGACTACTGGGGCACCCTCGTGCACGCCTTCGACACCCACGTTCCCCACGACGAGCTGGTGGTCACGGCCACCTCAGTGGTCGACACGGCCGACGAGATGTCAACCGACGGCCTGGTGATGTCGTGGGACGGGCTGGGCGACGACGCCATCAAGGACCGCTTCTACGAGTACCTGGCATGGACCGACTCGACCCGACCCGACAAGGCCTTGGCCGACGCCGCGGCCGAGCTGGCCGCGTCGGCTCCCGACCCCGTGGCCGCCCTCTCCGGCGTCACCGACCTCATCCGAGCGCACCTCGCCTACGAGCGCGGCGCGACCAGCGTCTCGACGTCAGCGGCCGAGGCCTTCCAGCATCGCCGGGGCGTGTGCCAGGACTTTGTCCACGTGGCCCTCACCCTCCTGCGGGCGATGGGGATCCCGGCCCGGTACGTGTCGGGCTACCTCCATCCCAACCCGGAGGCCGCCGTGGGCGAGCCAGTGGTGGGGGAGAGCCACGCGTGGGTCGAGGCCTGGGTCGGCGATTGGGTGGCCTTCGACCCCACCAACACGACACCGGTGGGTCCCCGCCACGTCCTCGTGGCCCGAGGCCGCGACTATCGCGACGTCACGCCTCTCAAGGGCGTGTACAGCGGGGCCCCCATGTCGGTCCCGACCGTCGCGGTCGAGCTGACCCGGTTGGGCTGAGGGCCCCAGCCCTCGCCGGCGCCCGAGGCGCGCCGTGTCGTGCTAGCAACGCGGCGAGCCACAAGGGGTGAGGGTCAATGGCAGTGCGGGACAGACAGGAGTGGAAGTTCTTCGCTGTCTTGCCCCGAGCCGACCGCCGACTGGCCGTCGCCTGGTGGAGCGCCTTGCTCCTCCGGGGCATCCTGCCCGCCGTCTTCGCCATCGCCATGGGTGTGCTCGTCGGGGCCGTGCAGCACGATCATCCGTTGGGCGGACCGCTCACCCTCGTCGGCGTCACGTTCATCCTCTTGCAGGTCCTCAACCCCATCCACCAAGCCATCAGCGCCAACCTCGGGAGCCGGGTGGCGGCGTGGCTCAACGATCGGCTGACCGAGGCCTGCGTGCGACCGCCGGGGATGGGCCACCTCGAGGATGCCCAGCTCACCAACGACCTCACGGTGGCGCGCGACTTCGACTTGGGGATGACCGGCCCGCCCATGTACCTCAACGTCGACTTCATCGCCGGGAGCATGGTCGAGATGGTCGGGGGCCTGGCCTCGGCGGTCGTGCTCTTCGCCTACCGCTGGTGGGCGCCCCTGTTGCTGGGCGGAGCGTGGGCCTCGACCCACTGGCTGCTGCGCGAGAGCGCGGTGTGGAAGGACCGCAACACCGACCAGGTGCAGGAGGCCCAGCGCCACGCCGACTACGCCTACCGCATGGCGGTCGACCCGCCGGCGGCCAAGGAGCTGCGGCTCTTCGGCCTGGCCGGTTGGACGATCGACCGCTTCATCGATCGCCGCAAGCTCCTCTTCGAGCTGCAGTATCGGGCCACCCGCCTCCGCGAGAAGCCGGTCATCTGGAGCGTCCTCATCGTGGTTGGCGCCAACGTCGTCGTCTTCTGGACGCTGGCCAACGCGGCGTCAGCCAACCGCCTCGACCTAGCCCGCCTCGTCGTGTTCGCCCAGTCCGCGGTGGGCACCAGCCTCATCGCCTTCGGCGGCCTCAACTGGGCCATGGACGGGGCCTCGGCGCCGGTGGCGGCCGTGCTCAAGCTCGAGCCAGCCATGGAGCCGGCCGGTGCCCTCTCTCGCGTCGGACATCGGCCCGCCGACGGCCTGCCCGGCCGCGAGATCCGCTTCCGGCACGTGACCTTCGCGTACCCGCAGGCCGAGCGGCCGGTGCTCGAGGACTTCGACCTCGTCATCCCGGCCGGTTCGTCGCTGGCGATCGTGGGCCAGAACGGCGCCGGCAAGACAACGCTGGCCAAGCTCCTCTGCCGGCTGTACGACCCGCAGTCGGGCGCCATCGAGGTGGACGGCGTCGACCTGCGCGACATCGAGGTCGATGCGTGGCGGGCGCGGGTGACCGCCGTGTTCCAGGACTTCATTCGCTTCGAGCTGCCGTTGCGCGACAACGTGGCCCCCGGCGGCGCGCCCGATGCGGCGATCGTCGCCGCCCTCGCCAAGGCCGGCGCGTCCGATCTGGCCGACCTCGGTACGCCGTTGGCCAAGGGCTACCCCGGCGGCACCGAGCTCTCGGGTGGGCAGTGGCAGCGCGTCGCCTTGGCCCGCGCCTTGTGCTCGATCGCGCAGGGTGCGGGGCTGGTGCTGCTCGACGAGCCGACGGCGCAGCTCGACGTGCGCGGTGAGGCCGAGATCTTCGAGCGCGTCCTGGCCGCCACGCGGAACGTCACCACCATCCTCGTGTCTCACCGCTTCTCGACCGTGCGCCACGCCGATCGCATCTGTGTCCTCGAGCACGGCCACGTCATCGAGCTCGGCAGCCACGACGAGCTCATCGCCCTGGGCGGGCGCTACCGGACCATGTTCGACCTTCAAGCCCAGCGCTTCGCCGCCGGCGAGTACGGAGACGACGACATCGACGGTGCCGGGGAGGTGACCTATGAGTCCCTCACATGAGATGCGCGACCAGCGCCGCGACCGCGACGAGATGCCGCCCGCGCTGGCCTCGATGTGGCGGCTGTGCCGCCTCGGCTACAGCCACGAGCCTGGCCTTCTCGTCGCCGCTTTCGGCCTCGCCCTCTTCGCCGCCCTGCCCGACGCCCTGCTCGCCCTGTGGCTCAAGCTGCTGGGCCAAGGAGTCCTCGAGCACCGGCGGGGGTTGCTCGTGGCGGCCGCCCTCGGTATGGCGGTCTCGGCCGCCGCCACCTGGTTCTTGCGGACGGTGAGCACGCGCATTCAGCGCCGCTTCCGCGACAAGGTGACCATCGCCCTCGAGTCCCACGTCGCCCGCCTCCAGGCCTCGGTGGCGACCATCGCCCACCACGAGCGGCCCGATTACCTCGACCGACTCTCCGTGCTGCGCGAGCAGGTCTTCGTCCTCGACCACATGTACATGTCGCTGTTCTCGACGGCGGGCTGGATCCTGCGCCTCATCGTGATCATCGGCCTCCTCATGTCGATCCATCCGGCGTTGGCCCTGCTGGCGTTTTTCGCCATCCCCACCGTCCTCACATCGACGTGGCGACCCGGTGTCGAGCGGGCCGCCCAAGAGCAAGGAGCCCAGCACGACCGGCTGGCCAAGCACCTCTTCCTCACAGCCACGACCGCCCCGCCCGGCAAGGAGGTGCGGGTCACGGGCATTGCCGACCGCCTCGTGACCCAGCGCCGGGAGGCGTGGGAGAAGTGGTACGGGCCAGTGGCCGCGTCGCGCTGGGCCAGCGCCTGGTGGCACACCCTGGCCTGGGCCATCTTCGGCGGCGGCTACGTCGGCGCGGTTGTCTTCGTGGCCCGTGGCATGCGCGCGTCGCCCGGCAACGTCCTGCTCGTCCTGGCGGCAGGAGCCCGACTGTCGGCATACATCGGTGCCACCGTCGGCGAGATCGGGTTCCTGCGCGGCATCTGGCTCGACGGCTCGAAGCGGCTGGTCTGGCTCGAGCGCTATGCCGAGTCGGTGGTGGCCGACGAGGACCGGCCTGTGCCCGACACGCTGACCGACGGGATCCGCTTCGAGCACCTCTCGTTCGCTTATCCCGGCACCGACCGGCTCGTCCTCGATGATGTCGACCTCTTCTTGCCAGCCGGGTCGGTGGTGGCTGTCGTGGGTGAGAACGGGGCCGGCAAGAGCACGCTCGTGAAGCTTCTGTGCAAGCTCTACGAGCCGACGTCGGGTGCCATCCTCGTCGACGGAGTCCCCCTGGCCCGGATGCCTGCCGAGGAGTGGCGGACCCGGCTGGCCGGCGCCTTCCAGGACTTCTTCCGATTCGAGTTCGAGGCCCGCCACTCGGTCGGCGTGGGCGACGTGCCCCGCATCGACGACGAGCCGGCGGTGGCGACGGCTGTCGACCGGGCCGGGGCCGACGACGTGGTCCAGCGCCTCGAGGCCGGCCTGGCCACCCAGCTCGGGCCGACCTGGCCCGAGGGCGTCGAGGTCAGCTTCGGCCAGTGGCAGAAGCTGGCGCTGGCCCGCGGGTTCATGCGGGACGCGCCTCTCGTGCTCGTGCTGGACGAGCCCACGGCCGCCCTCGATGCCGAGACCGAGCACTCACTGTTCGAGCGCTACGCCTCGACGTCGCGACAGGGAGCAGCCGAAGGGCGCATCACCGTGCTGGTCTCGCATCGGTTCTCGACGGTCCGGATGGCCGACCTCATCGTCGTCCTCGACGGATCCCGGGTGGTCGAGATCGGCTCCCACGCCGACCTGTTGGGCCGCGGCGGCACGTACGCCGAGCTCTACGGCATCCAGGCCTCGGCCTACCAGTAGCCCGCCCTGGTTTTGGCACCAGATCTGGCCACGCCGGCGGCCAATCCTGGTGCCAGAACACTTCTTGTCGCACCCCCTCGGCAGGATGGTCGGCATGGAAAACGAACTGCGTGAACTGACCGGCGAGCTCAAGGCGGCGGTGGCCGACGCGGCGCGCCGGGGTTGGGACGTCGTCGCCCTCCGTCGCTACATCCGCCGCCGGGGCAGCGCCCGGATAGCCGCCCTGCTCGACTACCTCGACGGCGAGGCCGGGGCCGCAGGCGGAGGCGTGGCGGCGTGGGCGGAGCGATATCGGCTCTCGGTGTCACAGGCCCGAGCCGAGGTCGACGAAGCCCGCTTCTGGATCGGCATCGTCCGCGAGATGCCCCGGTTCGACCAGGCGGCGGCGAACGACATCGACCCGGGCCTGCTCAACAAGGTGCGAGCGCTGTTGGCCAAGGCGGAGTCGACCGACTTCCCAGCCGAGTCCGATGCCCTCACCGACAAAGCCCACGAGCTGATGCAGCGCCACTCGATCGACCAGGCGCTGCTGTCGGGCGGGCGGCCGGGCGATGTGCGAGCCCACCGCGTCCTGATCGACGACCCGTATGCCCGCGCCCGCTACATCCTGCTCAGCGGCATCGCCCAGGCCAGTGGGTGTCGGGCCATCTGGTGGCAGGAGTACGGGTGGGCCGTCGTGTGCGGACTGCCTGGTGACCTGGCGGCCACCGAGCTCCTGTACGCGTCGTTGTTGGTCCAGGCCTTGTCGAGCCTCTCGGCGGCGGCCGTCGACGGGGACGATCCGCCGGCCCGCAAGGCGGCCTTCCGGCGCGCCTTCGTGGTGGCCTTCGCCCGCCGGGTCACGGCCCGCCTCCACGACCTGGCCAGGACCCGCACCGCCGAGATCAGCCACGAGCGGGGCATCGACCTCCTTCCCGTGCTCGCCTCGCGAGAGGCCGCGGTCGAGGCCGCCATCAAGGCCACGTCGCCCAACGTGACCACCATGTCAACCCGCGTCTCCGACGCCCGCGGCTGGGTGGCGGGCACCGCCGCCGGCGACCGGGCCACCATCGCCACCCAGCCCGCCCTCCCCGATCTCCCCGGCCAGCTGACGGCCTGACCCCGGCTGGGATGGGGTGGGCCTGTCCGACTAGCGTTCTGGACCGCAACTTCATCGGTCTTTGGGGGATCACCATGAAGCGACTGTTGGAGCGTCTGGGGAAGCCGAGCGTCGAGCTCTACATCGGCCTCATGTTCGCGGCATCCGTCCTGCTCATGGTCTCAGTCGTGGGAGTCATCTGGGCCGGTCACGGTGGCCCGGGCGGAGGCGACACCACGACGCTGGCCGCCGGTCAGGCCCGCAAGGGCACCAAGAACACGACCCTCGACACGACGGCCGACGGGAGCACGACCGAAAGCACCTTGGCCGACGGATCTGTCGTCGGCGGTCCGGGCAGCGCGAGCGGGACGGGCAAGAAGAAGGCGTCGGGTGGGTCGGGCACGACCTCGGACACGCTCCCCAGCACGCCGGGCGCCGACCGCACCGGCCTGTCGAACACCACGGTGAAGTGGGGCGTCCACGCCCCCGAGACCTTCGGCAGCATCCCCGTCAACTTCGCCAAGGACCCGCTCCAAGGCGTGGCCAACTACGTCGCCTACATCAACGACAAGATGGGCGGCATCAACGGTCGGAAGATCGACTACCAGCACTTCAACGATCAGTACACCGTCCAGGGGGCCAACAGCGCGGCCGACATGATGGTCGACGAGTTCAAGCCCTTCTTCGGATCGGGCACGCTCGGTGTCGACCAGGTCGCCATCGTGGCGGCCCGGGCCAAGGCCCGGCACATGCCCTACATCGCGGGTGGTGGATCCGAGATCGCCTTCAAGGACATGGGTCTCTTCCAGGTCGGCGTCAGCTACGACACCCACTTGTCCAAGCTGGCCGACTTCCTGGGCAAGGAGATCCACCGCACGGGCTCGCCTTACTTCGGGCTCACCAAGGTCGGCGTCACCAGGCTCGACTCCGACTACATCAAGCCGTCGGTCGAGAGCACCTTCCGATCCGCCCTCACCCGAAACGGGCTCTCGCTGGTGAAGGTCGTCACCGTCATCAAGCCGACCGACCAGACCGACTACAGCAAGCAGATCTCCGACCTCAAGGGGGCCAGCGTCCAGATCCTGGTTCCGGCCCAGGACCCGCTCACCACGTCCCGCGAGGTCCAGGAGTGCGTCTCGCAGCAGTGCACGTGGAAGTGGACCATCTCTGACTTCGCCCACGACTCCAACACCGCCCTCAAGCTCATGCGGGGCAGCTGGAACGGGTACTACGGCCTGTCCGGCAGCTGCTACTACACCAATGCGGCAGCCGGCGACCCCGCCAAGTGCGGCTCGCTGAAGCAGGCCCACGAAGAGTGGGTGGCGGTCTCCGACGAGCAGAGCTGGCAGGAGCAGGGCCAGGGCGGCATCGCCGGCTACCAGCTGGTGCACTTCTGGCTCAAGGCCCTGAAGGATGCCGGCGCCGACGTCACCAGAGAGAAGTTCGTGGCCGCCCTCAAGACCTACAACGGTTACAGCGACCTGGTCAGCGGGCCCATCACGTTCGCGGGCAAGAGCACCTACGAGCACGGCGCCGAGAAGATGGTCGTCTGGCAAGCAGGGGTCGACGCCTGGTCGCAGGCCGGGCCCGGCTTCGTCGACTCGTTCTAGGCGACGACCATGGCCCGACGCACCGAAGCGGCGCCGCTCCTCCAGTGTGAGGAGGTCTCCGTGCAGTTCGGTGGATTGCGCGCTCTCGACAACGTCACCCTCGAGGTGCGCCCCGGCGAGATCGTCGGTCTCATCGGGCCCAACGGGGCGGGCAAGACCACCCTCATGGAGTGCATCTCGGGCTTCCAGCCCGTGACGTCGGGACGCATCACGTACGAGGGCACCGACCTGCGGCCGCTCGTGCCGGGGAAGCGCGCTGGCCTCGGCATCGGCCGCACCCTGCAGAACGTCCGTCTCTTCCCCTACCTCACGATCGTCGACAACCTGCGCATCGCCCTGCACCGCCACGGCAAGGGCAACGCCCTGGCCCACGCCTTCCGGCTTCCCTCGGTCGTCAAGGAGGAAGCCGAGCTGCTGCAGCGGGCCGAGGCGTTGGTCGAGCTGTTGGGGATGCAGGCCTTCTCCGAGAAGTACGCGTCGGAGATGAGCTACGGCACCCTCCGCCTCCTCGAGCTCGGCTGCATGCTCGCCCTCGAGCCCCGCTTCCTGTTGCTCGACGAGCCCGCCTCGGGCATCAGTCAGAAGGAGACCGAGGCCCTCGCCCCGCTCCTGCGCAACATCAAGCAGCAGACGGGCGCCACCATCCTGCTGATCGAGCACGACATGCCGCTCATCATGAGCCTGACCGACTGGATCTACGTGCTCGACGCCGGTCAGAACCTGGCCGAGGGGACACCCGCCGAGATCCAGGCCAACTCCGAGGTCATCGAGGCCTACCTGGGGACGCCGACCGAGCAGCGCAAGGTGGCGGCCACCGCCTCCCATTCCCAGAACGGGTCGCAGCCGGCGGCCGGCGAGGTGCTGCTCGAGCTCGAGGGTGTCGACGTCCTGTACGACAAGGTGCAGGTCCTCTACGACATCGACTTCTGCGTGCGGCGGGGCGAGCGGGTGGCGCTCCTCGGCACAAACGGCGCCGGCAAGTCGACGATCCTCAAGGTGGCGTCGGGGCTCAAGGAGGCGGTTCGGGGGTCGGTGCGGTGGATGGGCGAGGACGTCAGCAAGCTGCCAGCCGAGCGCCTCGTCCGCCTGGGCCTGGGCCACGTGCCCGGAGGCCGGGGTCTGTTCCCGACCCTGAGCGTGGGCGAGAACCTGCAGATGGGCGGCTACATCTACTCCGACCGGTCGCAGGTGCAGGCCGAGATCGAGCGCGTGATCGAGTACTTCCCCTGGATCCGCGACCGCCTCAACCAGGCCGCGGGCACCCTCTCGGGCGGCGAGCAGCAGCAGTTGGCCACTGCCCGCGCCCTCATCTCTCGCCCCGACGTCCTGCTCATCGACGAGCTCTCGCTCGGCCTGGCGCCGATCGTCGTCGAGCGCCTCATGGAGACCGTGCAACGGCTGCACGAACAGGAAGGCCTCACCATCGTGATCGTCGAGCAGCAGGCGACGTTCGCCTTGGGCTACACCGACCGGGCCTACTTCCTCGAGAAGGGCGAGGTCAGGTACGAGGGTCCCTCGGCCGGGCTGCTCGACCGGCCCGACCTGCTTCGCTCGGTCTTCCTGGCCGGCGCCTCGGCCGGCTTCAGCGAGGCGGCGTCGGCATGAACGAGCTCCTCGGCTTCCTCGCCATCGGCGTCTCTCGTGGCTTCGTCTACGGTCTCCTCGCCCTCGGCATCGTGTTGATCTACAAGGGCAGCCGCACCATCAACTTCGCCCACCCGTACTTCGGTCTGCTGGCCGCCTTCCTGTGCTGGTGGATGACCGACCGCGCCGGCTTTCTGCCCTTCGCCGCCGGCAGCCGACCCCGATTCGCGCTGGCGGCCCTCATCGCCATCGGGCTGGTGGCCCTCAACGGCTACGGGATAGAGCACAGCATGATGCGCCGGCTCCGCGGCTCGCCCCGGCTGGTGATGCTGGTCGCGACCATCGCCCTGGCCCAGGGCACGGTGGGCATCGTCACCCTGCTGTTCAACCGTGATCAGGACGCGGCCAACACGTCGCGCACCCTCCCGGCCCTGCTCCACGTGTCGTTCACGGTGGGCAACCGGGTCGTGACGGGGGCCGACATCCAGGTCTTCCTGACCGTCGCCATCGTCGGCATCTGCGGCGGCCTGTTCTTCCGCCTCAGCAAGTTCGGCGTGGGCATCCGGGCCGCGGCCGAGAACGGCGAGGCGGCTCGCCTCCTCGGCATCTCGATCGACCGGGTGTCGACTTTCACCTGGGTCGTGGGCTCGATCCTGGCGGCCATCGCCGGCATCCTCATCACCGAGGTCCGCAACTCGCTCGACATCGCCACCCTGTCGACCGGCTTCCTGGTGCGGGGCCTGGCCGCCGCCCTCGTCGGGGGTCTCACCAGCCTGCCGGGGGCCATCATCGGCGGGCTGGTCGTCGGCCTGGCCGAGTCGCTCATCCAGTGGCAGTTCAGTGCCCCTGGCGTGCCCGAGACGATCCTGTTCGTCGTGGTGCTCGTGGTGCTCCTCGTCCGCCCCGGCGGCCTCTTCGGCCAGCGGGAGGAGACCGAGGACAAGGTCTCGTTCGTTCCCACCATCCGCCAGCTGCCCGCCCGTCTTCGCGGGACGGCCGGCGACCTCGGCACCCGCTACCTGGCCGCCCTAGTCGTGATCTTCATGTGCCTGCTCAGCCTGGTGACCGGGCCCTCGGTCAACGGAATCTTCATCAGCGTCGTGGTCTTCGCCATCGTCGGTGTCAGCCTCACCGTCCTCATGGGGTTCAGCGGCCAGATCTCGCTCGGCCACTGGGGCCTGGCGGGCGTCGGCGCCTTCACCTTGGCCGACCTGTTCACCCGCCTGCATGTGCCTTACCTCATCGCCCTCCCCGCGTCGTTCGTCATGGGCATGATCGTCGCTCTCATCATCGGGTTCTCGGCGCTGCGCATCCGCGGCCTCTACCTGGCCATCGCCACCCTCGCTTTCAATCTGGCCGCCGAGGTGTTCATCTTCCGGTCGCAGATCGTCGGGCGCTCGACGCGCGGCGTGCAGATCACGCCACCCAAGCTGGGGCCCTTCGACCTGTACTCCCCGAGCCACCGACCCCTTTTCTTCTTGTCGGTCATCTGCCTCGGACTGTCGCTGGTCCTGGCCCGGAACCTGGCCCGCTCCCGCTCCGGTCGAGGCTTCTTCGCCATCAGAGAGAACGAGAAGGCGGCCGCCACCCTCGGGGTCGAGCTGACCCGCTACAAGCTGCTGGCCTTCGCCGTCTCCGGCGGCATCGCCGCTCTCGCCGGCGCCATCGCCGCCACCCAGCTCGGCCAAGCCGCCGCCGGCGACTGGGACACGGGCCGTTCGCTCTTGCTCGTCGCCATGGTCATGATCGGCGGGCTCGGGTCGCTGTCGGGTGCCATCCTCGGCTCG
>JAUTXA010000255.1 GCA_030838265.1 Actinomycetota bacterium
AACCAGAACGAGATCAAGAAGTACGAACAGGCTCCGACGCCCTCCCACCCCAGGAAGGTGAGGAGGTAGTTGTCGGCCAGCACCAGCATGAGCATCGAGAAGGCGAACAGGTTGAGGTAGACGAAGAACGTGGGGTAACGCTCGTCGTGGCTCATGTAGCCCACCGAGTAGAGGTGGATGAGCGTGCCGATGCCCGTCACGAACAGGGCCATGGTGATCGACAACGGGTCGAGCAGCAGGGCCACGTTCACGTGGAGAGCGCCGACCGGGAGCCAGGTGAAGATCTGCTTGGTGACGGCCCGATGCTCCGCTGAGCGGCCGAGCAGGCTCACAAAGGTGACAAGGGTGGCAACGAACGAGCCACCGATGGCGGCGGTCGCCAGCCAGCCCGCACCGGGGTTGCCCATGCGCCGGCCGAAGACCAAGACCAGCAGGAAGCCGGCGAGGGGCAGGGCGGGGATGAGGTAGGCGGCGTTCACGGGGGAGGTCAGCCCTTGAGCAGGTGGAGGTCGTCGGCCGTGACGCCGGTGCGACGGCGGAAGATGGAGACGATGATGCCGAGGCCGATCACCACTTCGGCCGCGGCCACGACCAGGACGAAGAACACGAGGGACTGGCCGCCGATGTCGTTGAGGACGCGGGCGAAGGTGACGAACGTGAGGTTGACGGCGTTGAGCATGAGCTCGACGCACATGAACATCACCAGCACGTTGCGCCTGATCAGCAGGCCCACGGCGCCAATGGTGAAGAGCATGGCGGCGAGGACGAGGTAGGGCCCGGCTCCGATGCTCACGCCTTCGCCCCTTCGTCTGCGCCGTCGGGCTCGGCCACCGTGGGACGGCGGGCCAGCACCACGGCGCCGACCACCGCGATCACCAGCAGGATCGATGTGGCTTCGAAGGGCAGCAGGTACCGGGTGAAGATCGACCGCGCCAGCTTCTCGACGTTGGTGCCCGGGCCGTCGGCGGGCCCGGCCACGGCGATGGCGCCCGTGGCCCACTGGGTGCGGGCGAGGAGGAGCAGCTCGCCGAGGGAGAGCACGCCGAGGACGATGGCCGTCGGGCGCTGGCCCTTGAGCTGCTCGACCTCGAGCACCTCTTCCTTGTCGACGCCCAGCAGCATGATGACGAAGAGGAAGAGCACCACGATGGCGCCGGCGTAGACGATCACCTGGACGGCGGCCAGGAAGTGGGCCTGCTGCTCGACGAACAGCACGGCGACGCCGAAGAGGGTCATGACCAGCATCAGGGCCGAGTGCACCGGGTTCCGGGCCAGCACCACCCCGACCGCACCGGCCAGGACGATGATGGCCGAGACGGTGAACACGGCCAGATCGGCGGTGGCTGCCCCCAGCAGCGGGTGCAGCATCAGTGTCCGTCCCCACCCTCGGGATCGGCGGCGGGAGCCTCGGAGTCGAGCGGCTTGGGGCGGGCGACCACCTGCGGCGGCTCCGGGGGGCGCACGCCGTAACCCAGCTCGCCCGACCATTGGGTTGTGCCTTCGAAGGCGGCGCTGCCCGACGGCGACGTGGCCCGCATCCACGACGACGTGTCCTGGCGCGACGTCTCGTTCCAGTCCTCCCATGGCAGCTGCTGCGGGTTGCCGTCGTCGGCCACCACCAGCTCGGACTTGGTGTAGATGGCGTCCTGGCGGTTGGTGAAGGAGAACTCGAACAGCTTCGACTCGGTGATGGCCTCGGTCGGGCAGGCCTCGACGCACAGGTCGCAGTGGATGCAGCGCAGGTAGTTGATCTCGTAGACGAACCCGTAGCGCTCGCCCGGCGAGACCGGCGCGTCCTCGGGGTTGTCGGCCCCCCGCACGTAGATGCAGCGGGCTGGGCAGACACCGGCGCACAGCTCGCAGCCGATGCACTTCTCCATGCCGTCCTCGTAGCGGTTCAGGACGTGACGGCCGTGGAAGCGCTCGGGCTTGGGACGCTTGTGCTCCGGATACTGCACGGTGACCACGTGGCCGATCTGCTCGGCCGTGACCTTGAAGCCCTTGAAGAAGCTCACGGCGTCACCCCGCCCCGGGCAAAGGTGGAGGCGGAACGCTCTCGGCCGACCCGCATGGCTCGAGCCAGCATGGCCCAGGCCAGCAGACCGAGTACCAAGCCCACCCCGGCGTACCAAAGCTCGAGCTGGATGGCGGCCATGATCAGCAGCCAGCCCAACGATGCCGGGATGAGGACCTTCCAGCCGAGGTCCATCAGCTGGTCGTAGCGGAGGCGAGGCAGCGTGGCCCGCAGCCACACGTAGGTGAACAGGAAGACGAACAGCTTGGCGACGAACCAGAGGATGGGCCACAGCCAGGTGAGGAAGTGGAAGCCCGGCCCGCTGGGCCCGCCGAGGAACAAGGTGACCACGACCGCCGACATGGTGATGGTGTTCATGAACTCGGCCAGAAAGAAGAGGGCGAAGCGGATGGACGAGTACTCGGTGTGGAAGCCGCCCACCAGCTCCTGCTCGGCCTCGACCAGGTCAAACGGCGGACGGTTCAGCTCGGCGGTGGCCGCGATCATGAAGATGAAGAAGGGGATGAGGCCAGCCTTGAGGATGAAGAGATTCGTGACGCCGCCGCTCTGGGCCGTGACGATGTCGTGCGTCGAGAGCGAGCCGGCCAGCAGGACGATCGTCGCCACCGAGAGGCCCATGGCCGCCTCGTAGGAGACCATCTGGGCCGAGGCCCGCACCGACCCGAGCAATGGATACTTCGAACCCGACGCCCAGCCCGCCAGCATCACGCCGTAGACCGCGACCGACGACATGGCCAGCAGGAACAGGATGCCGATCGGAGGGTCAGCCAGCTGCAGGAAGGTCTTGTGGTGGGCGATGGTGATCGTGCCGCCCACGGGGACGATGGCGAAGGCCAGGAAAGCCGGGACCAACGAGAGATAGGGCGCCAGCTTGAACACCCGGCGGTCGGCCCTGTCGGGCAGCAGGTCCTCCTTGAAGAAGAGCTTGATGCCGTCGGCCAGGGTCTGGAGGATGCCGAAAGGACCGGCCCGGTTGGGGCCGATGCGGTTCTGCATGTCAGAGATGACCTTGCGCTCGAACCAGACCATGAAGAGAACGCCGACCAGAAGGACGACGAAGGTGACGACCGCCTTCAACACCACGATGGCGAGGGTGGCGAGAGTGTCGCCGGCCCCGCCCGAGAAGAGCGGATCGCCGACGGCCACGAGATGGGCCAGGGCCACGGGCATCACGTCGTCTCGATCCTGACATCGTTGACAGCAAGGGAGCCATCGATGAGGTCAGCGGCCGGCTCGCTAGGGAGGTTGAACGGCAGCGACGCGGAACCGCGAGGGACGCCTGCGTCGGCCACGACCTCGAGCACCATGGTGGCTCGAGGGGCTTGGAGCCGGATCCGCCCGCCCGTCGTCAGGCCCAGACGATCGAGGTCGTACGGGTTCACCCGCAACTTGCCCTTGGCCACCAGCCCGGCGAGGGAAGGCGAGCGCCGCACCGAGGTGGCGCTGTCATAGAGCTTGTGGCCGGTCACGAGCCGCAGGGAGTACGAGTCGAGGGCGGGCACGTCGCCGGCGCGCTCGGGGGCGGCGAACGAGAGGAGGGCCGGCCGGTTGACCGGCGCTTCTCCGGTCGCATCGGCGCCGGCCGCCTCGTCGTCGGTGTCGGCCGTCGCCTCCGTGGGGGCTGCCGGCAGCGGCGTCACCACGCCGTCGCGGCTCGCCCTGGCGCTGAGGGTGGCGGTGGTCAGGCCGGCATGAGAGGGAGCCAGGCGCTCGATCTCGGCCCAGATCGACTCAAGGCTGTCGAAGCCGAGGTCACCCCCAAGGCGGACCGCCAGCTCGGAGGCGATCATCCAGTCGGGCCAGGCCACGCCGGGCGGGGTGACCTTCTGGCCCAGCCGGCTCACCCGGCCCTCGAGGTTGGTCGTGGTGCCCGCCCGCTCGGCATAGGTAGCAGCCGGAAGCACGACGTCGGCATGGCGCGACGAGTCGGTGAGGAAGGTGTCGACGGCGACAACGAACCCGGCACCCGCGATGGCCCGTCGAGCGAGCTGGCGGTCAGGGAAATCGTTGGCCGGGTCGGCGCCCAGCAGGATGAGGGCCTGCAGGCGGCCGTCGGCGGCCGTGGTGAGGATGCCCAGGGTGTCGAGGCCG
The DNA here is from genome assembly GCA_030838265.1 of Actinomycetota bacterium. Classification (GTDB taxonomy): domain Bacteria; phylum Actinomycetota; class Acidimicrobiia; order Acidimicrobiales; family BP-101; genus BP-101. Next base: position 4,127 of record JAUTXA010000255.1, read on the forward strand.
GGCTCGGCAGGGAGGGCTCCCCACTCGCGGCCGAACCAGTCCCGTCCGTCGGCCAGGGCGACGCGGCCCGGGAGGACGCCGGGCGCCAAGCCCATGTCGAGGGCGCCGTGAACGTTGGCCCGGCGCAGGGCGGGCAGGAAGCGAGCACCGGGCAGGCGGGCCAGCACGCCAGCCGCCTCGGCCACCGACGATCCGTACTCAGCCAGCGAGGGACGACCGAGGACGACCACGGCGTTGCCGGCAGAGATCAGCTCGCGGGCCGCGGCGATGGCGGCCGCCGACACACCGGCGACGTCGGCGTCTTCACCGCCACCACCCTCGACCAGCGCCCGCGCCAGCAAGGCGACCTCGCCGGGCCGATAGCCGAGCGAGGCGGCGGCGTAGCGGGTGAGGCCGGTCGAGTGCGGCGTCAGCTCGACGATCTTGGTCTTCCCGTCGACCGCGGCCGCTCGCAGCCGCAGGTAGAGGACCGGGAGCTCTTCCTTCAGATCGGGGCCCAGCAGGATGACGACGGGAGCGCGGCAGGCGTCGTCGATGGTGGCCCGGGGAAGGCCCAGAACGGCGGCGGCCGGCAGCCCGTCGCCCAGCTGACAGTCGACGTGGTCGGTGCCGAGGACGACCTTGGCCAGCTTGGCCCACGCGAAGGCGTCCTCGTTAGGAAGCCGGGCGCCGCCGATGACGGCCACCGAGCCCTTGCCGTGCAGCTTGGTCACGTCGGCCAGGCCCTTGGCCGCGGCGGCCAGCGCCTCGCCCCACGACGCCTCGATCAGCTCGTCCCCCTTGCGCACGAGTGGGGCCGTGACTCGCTCGTCGCTGTTGACCGCCTCGAAGTCGAAGCGGCCGCGGTCGCAGAGCCAGCCGTGGTTGACGGGGTCGGCGTCGACGCCGAGGTAGCGCGTCAACTTGGCCCCCGAGGACTGGACCGCGACCCGGCAGCCGACGGCGCAGCTCGTGCATGTGCTCTCGACCTGCTCGAGGTCCCACGGCCGCGCCTTGAAGCGGTACGGCGTCGCGGTCAGAGCGCCGACCGGGCAGATCTGCACCGTGTTGCCGCTGAAGTACGACGAGAACGGGAGATCGGGAAAGGTGTTGACCTCGATGCTCGCACCGCGGCCTACGAACTCAATGAGCGGATCGCCGGCCACTTCGTCTGCGAACCGTGTGCAGCGATCGCACTGGATGCAGCGCTCGCGGTCGAGCAACACAAGGTCGGAGAGGTTGATGGGCTTGGCCCAGTGCCGCTTCTCCTCCACAAATCGGGTCTCGCCCGGACCGAAGGTGAGGGTCTGATCCTGTAGCGGGCACTCCCCGCCCTTGTCACAGACGGGACAATCGAGGGGATGGTTGACGAGAAGGAACTCGAGGACGCCGTCCTGCGCCTTCTTCACCTCAGGCGAATCGGTGACGACCTCTTGGCCTTCGGCAACCGCAACGTAACAAGCGGGTGAGAGAGCGAAGCCGCGTGGACCCTTGACCTGAACGAGGCACATCCGGCACATGCCGACGGGCCGCATCCGCGGGTGGTAGCAGAACCGCGGGATGTAGACGCCGTTGCGCTCGGCGGCGGCGATGATCATCTCGCCCGGTTGGGCGGCGATGACCTTGCCGTCGACCGTGATCGAGACCGTGTCCGTTGACGTCTCGGGCGCGTCAGCCATAGGGGCAGGCTCCATCTTTGATGTGCGTCAGGAACTCGTCCCGGAACATCCCCAGCGCCGAGACGATGGGGGGCGGGATCGAGGGACCGAGCGGGCAGATGGTGGTCATGTTGGGCGGCCACCTCGACGGCCACTGCACACCTGGGCTGATGTTGTCGCACACGTCCATGAGCAGGTCGAGGTCGTCCGGGCGGCCGTCACCGGCCTCGATTCGGTACATGATCTTGTCGAGCCACGAGCTGCCTTCACGGCACGGCGTGCACTGGCCGCACGACTCACGCGAGAAGAAGCGCACGAGCCGCCACGCGGCGCGGACCATGCAGGTTGAGCTGTCCATGGCGATGATCGAGCCGGAGCCCATCATCGAACCGCCCTCGCCCTTGACCTTTGTCTCGTCGAGCGCCATGTCGAGGCGGTCGGGGCCGAACCAAAACGACGACGCGCCGCCCGGAATGAAGGCCTTCAGCTCGGCCCCGTTGCGGATCCCCGCTCCGAAGCGCGGGTCGTAGATCAGATCGCGGAAGGTGTTCTTGGCCAGCTCGACCTCGTAGTTGCCCGGCTTCTTGACGTGGCCCGAGACGGCGAACAGCCGCGTGCCCGTGGCTTGCGGCTCACCCAACGCGGCGAAGGCGGCGCCGCCATTGACGACGATCCACGGGATGTTCGACATCGTCTCGACGTTGTTGACGATCGTCGGCGCGCCGTAGAGGCCCATGACAGCCGGGAAGTACGGCGGCTTGATGCGGGGAAATCCGCGCTTGCCCTCGAGGCTCTCCAGCAGTGCGGTCTCGTCGCCGCAGATGTACGCGCCCGCGCCGGGGTGGATCACGACGTCGAGGGAGAAGTCGGATCCGAAGATGCGGTTCCCTGCCGCGCCGTGCCCATAGGCCTCGTTGAGGGCCTGCGTCATGCGCTCGATCCCGAGGGCAAACTCACCACGGACGTAGATGAAGGCCTGGGCCGCGCCGATGGCGTACGCCGTGATGATCGTGCCTTCGATGATTTGGTGCGGATCCTCCTCGAGGAGCATGTGGTCTTTGAATGTGGCGGGCTCGCTCTCGTCGCCGTTGACGACGAGGTACGTCGGATCGGCCTTGCGGAGCATCGACCACTTGCGCCCGGCGGGGAAGCCGGCGCCACCACGTCCGAGCAGGTTGGCGGTGTCGACCTCGGTCTGCACTTCCTCACGAGTCATCGTCGTCACGGCCTTGCGCAGCGCCTCGTAGCCGCCGCTGGCGAGGTAGCCGCGCAACGTGTGCGAGTCCGGCGTGCCGATGTGGGCGGTGACGATGGGGGCGACGGTGGTGGCCACTACGACCGCTCCCCGCTCTCGAGCTCGGGAACCGACGTGGATTCGACGGCAGCCGCGGCCTCGAGCCCGACCGTGCGGCGCACGCGGCACAGCGTTCCGTGCGGGGGAACGGTCTCGGCCAGACGGCCCGCAGTCAGGTCGCCGACCAACGAGTCGAAGCCCTCGTTGGTGACGTCGCCGAAGAACCGCCAGTTCACCGTGAGGCAGGGGGCGTTGCCGCAGAGCCCGATGCACTCGACCTCCTCGACGGTGAACTGGCCGTCGGGTGTGGTGCCGCCGGCCTTGACCCCCAACGACTGCTCGGCGTGCTCGAGCAATTCGTAGCCACCGTTGAGAAGGCAGGCGATGTTGGTGCAGACCGAGACCAAGTAGTTCCCCACAGGGTGCGTGAAGAACATGTCGTAGAAAGTGGCCGTGCCGTACACCTCGGCCTGGGAGAGGCCGAGAAGCTCAGCCACGTGGGCCATGCCCTCTTCGGTGAGGAAGCCGTTCTGCTCTTGGACGAGGTGCAGGATGGGCAGCATCGCTGACCGCGGCTCCGGGTAGAGGGCGATGGTGGCGATGGCGCGCGGCAGGAAGTCAGGGCCGAGCCGAGACATCAGCGATCGACCTCCCCCATCACGGGGTCGATCGACGAGATGACGGCGACGGCGTCGGCCACCATGCCGCCGCGCATCAGCAGGGGCAGGGCCTGAAGGTTCACGAACGACGGACCCCGGATGTGCAGGCGGTAGGGCTTGGCCGAGCCGTCGGAGACCAGGTAGCAGCCGAGCTCGCCCCGAGGCGACTCGACGGCGACGTAGACCTCGCCTTCGGGCACCTTGAAGCCCTCGGTGAAGAGCTTGAAGTGATGGATCAGTGCTTCCATGGACTCGTCGATCCGGCCGCGAGGCGGGGGCGTGACCTTCTTGTCCTGGATCCGGTAGTCGCCCTCGGGCATGAGGTCGATGATCTGACGGACGATGCGGATCGACTCGCGGATCTCGTTGAGCCGGATGGCGTAGCGGTCGAACGAATCCCCGTACGAGCCGACCACGACGTCGAAGTCGACCTGGTCGTAATGGAGGTAGGGCATCGACCGCCGCAGGTCCCAGGCCACGCCGGCCGACCGCAGCAACGGGCCGGTCGCCGACAGGGCGATGGCCTGCTCGCCCGTAATGACGCCGACCCCCTCGGTGCGCTGCCGGAAGATGGGCTGCCCGGTGAGCAGGTCGTCGTACTCGTCGAGCCTGGGCATGATCTTGTCGCAGAGGCCGGCCACGTCCTCTTGCCAGCCCGAGGGCAGGTCGGCGGCAACGCCTCCGGGGCGGATGTAGTTGTGGTTCATCCGCAGCCCGGTGGTCTTCTCGAAGAACGACAGAACGAGCTCGCGCTCTCGCCAGCCGTAGATCATCATCGACACGGCCCCGAGGTCCATGCCGTTGGTGGCCATGAACAGCAGGTGCGACGACATCCGGTTGAGCTCGCACATGAGCATGCGGATCCAGGTGCTCCGCTCCGGAACCTCGATCTCGAGCAACTGCTCGACAGCCATCGAGAAGACCAGCTCGTTGAAGAGCGGTGCCAGGTAGTCCATGCGGGTGACGTTGGTGCCGCCCTGCATGTACATCAGGTCCTCGCCGGTCTTCTCCATGCCGGTGTGGAGGTAGCCGATCACGGGCTTCGACCGCAGGACCATCTCGCCCTCGAGCTCCATCATTACCCGCAGCACACCATGGGTCGAAGGGTGCTGCGGACCCATGTTGATGATCATGGTCTCGTCCTCGGCCACCTCGATCGACACGTCGCCGGGATCGAGGGCCACCCCTTCGGGAAGCCGGAGGGTGGCCCCCTCCTCCCGCCGCAGCTCGGCGGGAGTCGTCTCGGCGCGCGACACCAGCTCCTGGGCGCCTTCGGAGGTCTCGGCGGTCAGACGGCTGGACGTGTCGGTCATCGGGTGGCCGGCGGGTGCTTGAACTGCACTGGCACTCGTCCCATCGAGTAGTCCTTGCGGAGCGGGTGCCCCTCCCAGTCCTCGGGCATGAGGATGCGGGTGAGGTCGGGGTGGTCGATGAAGCGGATGCCCATCAGATCGAACACCTCGCGCTCCATCGCCTCGCTGCCCGGGTACAGGTCGAAGAGCGACGGCAGGGAGGGGTCGGTAGCGGGCACCTGCACGCGCAGTCGCACCCGGCGGGGTGACTCGAGTGAGAGCAGGTTGACGACGACCTCGAACCGCTCGACCGCGATCCCCGGCGGCAGGGGGCGTGAGCCGTGCACCAGGTAGTCGACGGCGGTGACGTCGATGCACATGGCGTAGCCCTCGTCCTTGAGGGCGCCGATGACATCGAGGTAGCGATCGCGCGGGACGAGGAGGACCTCCTGTCCGAGCGACCGGAGGACAAGACAGCCGTGGCGCTCCTCGGCGGGGGGCGGCGCCTCGCTCTCGACCTCGGCCTGGTCGGGCGCGTCGGTGGTGCTCACTCGGGAGTGCCCACCGGGACGTTGACCCGTTCGCTCGAGCCGCGATCGGGCAGGCTGGCGTCGAGCTGCAAGCCGGCGCCCGCCCCGGTCTCGTGGCGACGGCGGGTGATCTCGCCGTTCCGGATCTTCTCGTGCAGGGTGAGGATGGCGTGCAGCAGCGTCTCCGGCCCGGGCGGGCAGCCGGGGGCGTAGACGTCGACGGGCACGACCTGGTCGACGCCCTGCACGATCGCGTAGTTGTTGAACATGCCACCGCTCGACGCGCAGACGCCCATGGAGATGACCCACTTGGGCTCCATCATCTGGTCGTAGACCTGACGCAGGACCGGCGCCATCTTCTGGGACACGCGACCGGCCACGATCATGAGGTCGGCCTGTCGGGGCGAGGCCCGGAAGACCTCCATGCCGAAGCGGCTGATGTCGTAGTTGGCCGCGCCTGTCGCCATCATCTCCATGGCGCAACAGGCCAGGCCGAAGGTGGCGGGCCACACGCTGTTGCGCCGGGCCCACTTCACCAGATCCTCGAGGGTGCCGGTCAGGAAGTTGTGGTTGAGGTCCTCGAGACCCATGGCTAGGCCGCCTCCTCGCCGGTGCGCCCGATGCGCCGGACGGTCGAGTCGCTGGTGCGATCGCTCGGGGTCAACGCCACCAGGTGCTTGGCCGGGCCCCAGTCGAGACCCCCGTTGCTGACGATGTAGACGAGGGCGATGAAGGCGGTGGCCGCAAACACGGCGATCTCGATCAGCCCGAAGAGAGCGAGCTGCCGGAAGATCACGGCCCACGGGTAGAGGAAGATGATCTCGATGTCGAAGATGATGAAGATCATCGCCACCAGGTAGAAGCGCACCGGGAAGCGCTCAGCGGGCTCGCGGCTGGGCACGATGCCGCACTCATAAGGCGCCGACTTGGCCGCGTTGGGCCGCTTGGGACCAAGCAAGGCCGAGGCGACGAAGCTTCCCGCTGCGAAGAGGCTGGCCAGCGCCAGGAGCACGACGATGGGGAGGTAGTCGCTCATCGCCGGCCCTCCATCACGCCGTCGCCGCCGTGGCCCGCGCCGCCATGAGCTGCTTGTCGCGCTCGTGCAACCAGTAGCAGAAGACGAAGAAGGCGGTGAACGAGAACAGCGAGACCACGAACGGCGGGAAGCGCAGCGAGCCGAGATCGCGCAGCACGCCAGCCCGAAGGTGGCCGGCCACACGCTGTTGCGCCGTGCCCAC
>JAUTXA010000265.1 GCA_030838265.1 Actinomycetota bacterium
CACCGCCTCTTCGACGTGACGGTGTGGCCGCTCGTCGACGTCATCCTGTTCGGGTCGCTCGGTGTCTTCGTGGCGCGGGCCGGCGGCGCGCCGGGCAAGACGGCGTTCGGCTATCTCCTGGCCGGCATCCTGCTCTGGCACGTCGTGTACCAGTCGCAGATCGCCGTCTCGACCGGCTTCCTCGAAGAGACGTGGTCCCGCAACCTGCTCAACCTGCTGGTGACCCCGATGCGCGAGGTCGAGTACGTGGCCGGCGTGGCCCTCTTCGGGATGGTGAAGCTGGCCATCGGCCTCAGCGTCGTCGGCCTCGGCGCCGGGTTGGCGTTCGCCTTCAACGTCACCAACCTGGGCTGGGGCCTGCTGCCGATCGCTGCCATCCTGCTGCTCACCGGCTGGGTCATCGCCATGTTCGTCATCGGGTTGGTCCTGCGGTTCGGGCCCGGAGCCGAGGCCCTCGCGTGGGGGATCCTCTTCGCCGTCCTCCCGCTCTCCGGCGTGTTCTACCCCGTCAACGCCCTGCCCCTCGTCCTCCGACCGATCTCGCAGGCCCTGCCGACCACGCACGCCTTCGCCGCGGCGCGGGGCCTGGTCGACGGAAGCTCGCTCGATTGGGGTCAGATGGCGATCGCCACCGGAACCGCCCTGGTCGGTCTCGCCGCGGCCATCGCCTTCACCACCCACATGCTGGGCGTGTTCCGCCGGCGCGGCTTCGTCACCCGGTACTCGTGAGGGTCACCGAGCTCTGGCGCTACCCAGTCAAATCCTTCTTGGGCGAGCGACTGGACGAGGCGTTCTTCGACGTCGGCGGCACCCCGTTCGATCGCAGTTGGGCGGTGTGGCTGCCGGGACGGAAGCGACCCCTATCGGCCAAGCGCGAGCCCTTGCTGTTCGAGGGCCGGTCGCGCATCGTCGACGAGCGCGACGTGGTCGTGACACTGCCGACGGGCGTCGAGGCCGTCGCCGGCGACCCAGTGCTCGAGGGCGCCCTCACGGAATGGCTGGGCTACCAGGCGACGCTGGGCCCTGCTCCTGACGGGCACGTCTTCGACGACTCACCGGTGCACATCCTCACCACCTCGAGCCTGGCCGCCATGCGGACCGTCCATCCGTCAGGGGAGTGGGACCCGCGCCGCTTCCGCCCCTCGATCGTGATCGACGGCGCCGACGATGGCTTCCCAGAGGAGGAGTGGTTGGGTGGTCGCGTCGCAGTCGGTGCCGCGTCTTTCGAGGTCACGCACCCGTGCACCCGCTGCACCATGGTTGGCCTGGCCCAGTCCGACCTCCACGACGACCTGGCCATCCTCGAGCAGGTGATGGCGCACAACGACGAGGTGCTGGGCGTCTACGCCAAGGTCAGCGAGCCGGACCGAGTGCGAGTCGGCGACGAGGTCCACATCGTCGGCGCCGTCTGACGAGCGCAGTGCGGGTGCGACATCTGCCCGGTATCCGGGCAATTCCGTCGCCAAAACCGCGAGATGCCGATAAATCACTCCGTCCCCCTTGCTGCGTCGGTACCCTGGCGCCCGTGCTGCTCTGAGCGAACCGCTTCCGCCCTGTCCCTCTGTCCCTCCGGGAGTTCGCTCGTGTTCACCTCTCTCGCCGCTCGCGGCATCGCCAAGTCGCATGGCCCATTGGTCGTGCTCGACGGCATCGACCTCACCATCGGTCCGGCCAGCCGGGCTGGCATCGTCGGCCCCAACGGCGTCGGCAAGACCACCCTGCTGCGCATCCTGGCCGGCCTCGACGGGGCCGATCGTGGCTCCGTCCGCCTGTCGCCGAAGACGGCGACGGTGGGCTACCTGCCCCAGGAGCCGGAGACCGCGGCGGGCGAGACGTTGCTCGAGCTGTTGGCTCGCCGCACCGGCGTCCGCCAGGCCGAGGCCGAGTTCGATCGTTGGTCGGCGGCGCTGGGCCGCGAGGAGCCGGGAGCCGAGGAGCGGTACGCCGCCGCCCTCGACCGCTACCTCGACCTCGGCGCTCCCGACTTCCGGCCTCGGGCCGAAGAAGTCTGCGCGTCCCTCGACCTGCCGCCCGATCGTCTCGACATCGAGGTCGCCCACCTCTCGGGCGGCCAAGCCGCTCGGTCGTCGCTGGCCGCCATCCTTCTCTCGCGCTTCGACGTCTTCTTGCTCGACGAGCCGACCAACGATCTTGACTTCGCCGGGCTCGATCGCCTCGAGACATTCCTGAGCGGCATCGAGGGGGGAGTGGTGGTCGTGTCCCACGATCGCGCCTTCCTCGAGCGCACCATCGAGACGGTGATCGAGATCGACGAGGCCAGTCGCACCGCCGCCGAGTACCACGGCGGCTGGAGCGCCTACGTCGAGGGCCGCGACACCGCCTGGCGTCACCAGGAGGAGGCCTTCGCCGGCTACCAGAGCGATCGGCGGCGGCTCGAGGCGAGGGCGCGGGAGCAGCGGCAGTGGGCGACGACCGGCGCCCGCACGGCCAAGAAGCAGGCTCCGGACAACGACAAGGCCCAGCGCGACTGGCGGGTGAACCGCACAGAGAAACAGGCGTCCAAGGTCCGCATCACCGAGAAAGCCCTGCAGCGGCTCGAAGTGGTCGACAAGCCCTGGGAGGGCTGGGACCTCCACCTCGAGATCACCTCGGCCGGTCGCAGTGGCGACAACGTGGCCAGCCTGCGGGGTGCAGTCGTCGAGAGAGGCACCTTCCGGCTGGGGCCGGTCGACCTCGACATCGCCTGGGCCGAGCGGGTCAGCGTTCTCGGCGACAACGGGTCAGGGAAGACGACGCTCCTCAACGCCCTGCTGGGCCGCCTGCCGCTGACGGCGGGCCAGCAGTCCCTCGGTCCCGGGGTCGTCATCGGCGAGCTCGACCAGGGCCGCCGCCAGCTCTTGGGCCACGAGAGCCTCCTCGATGCCTTCACCGCCGCGGCCGGCATCCTCGCCCAGGAGGCGCGCTCGACCCTGGCCAAGCTGGGGCTGACCGCCGACGACGTCAGCCGGTCCGCGTCGACGCTGTCACCGGGCGAGCGGACGCGGGCCGCACTCGCCCTCCTCATGGCCAAGGGCAGCAACTGCCTGGTGCTCGATGAGCCCACCAACCACCTCGACCTCCCGGCCATCGAGCAGCTTGAAGCGGCCCTGTCGACCTACGACGGCACGCTCCTCCTCGTCACCCACGACCGTCGACTCCTCGAAGCGGTCGAGACGACCCGGGTCATCGAGGTCAGCGCTGGGGCGGTCGCGGAGCGGGCGGCCTAGACGGCTTCGTCGTCTTCTTCCTGCTCTCGCTCCTCCTGATGGGGCGGGGCGACCGGCGCCGGCGGAGGCGCCAGCTCGGCCGGAGCCGACGGCAGGGCGTTGAGGGCGTCGATGAACATGCGCAACCGAGCCGCCCGCTGCACGTCGAAGCGGAAGATGATGCGGGGCAACTTCACGTGGTCGTCGTCACGCAGCTCGACCGACAGGGGCGGCGTCACCTCGATCGACCCGGCCATCACGATGTCGGGGAACTCGCGGTTCAGCTCGGCCAGCTCGTCGGATGTCGGCTCGGACTGCAGGCGGATCACCAGCCGGTCGCCGACGA
>JAUTXA010000274.1 GCA_030838265.1 Actinomycetota bacterium
ACGGCATTGGCCATCGCCACCACCCAGAGCACGGTGATCAGCGGCGAGAGATCGGCACTCAGAACGACGACGCCGGCGCGCGGGATGGGGAAGTTGAACATGGTCGCCCCGGCGAAGACGAGGGCGGTCGAGGCCAGCACCTGGCCTGCCACCTTGGCCGGCGCCGACACCCCGTCACTGGGTCGCTTCCGGCGGGGGGCATAGGCCTTCAACAAGTCGTCGATGAGGCCGACGACGTAGATCACGGCCGCGGCGACGGCCAGACCGAGGGGCTCGGTGCTCTGGAAGATGGGCTTGAAGCGGGTGAGCTGCGAGGCCACGCCAAGGGCGGCGATGACCGCCACGAACATCGCCGTCCCGCCGGCGGTGGCGGTGGCCCGGTCGTGCACTCGCCGCTCGTCGGGTTGCACCACGGCCTGGACCCGCCACGCCAGTCGCCTGACGGCGAAGGTCAGCAGCCAGGTGACAAGGGCGGCGACGCCACCGATCACCAGGTAGCCGAACCGGTCGAGCAGGTGGTCCACTCCGAGGATCAGCCGGGATACGGGGTGAACTTCGAGCAGAGGAGGTTGACGTCGCGCCGCACCCCGTCGAGCTCGGCTTGGTCCTCCCGGTGGCGCAGGGCCCGGCCGATGAGGGCGGCGATGGCCTCCATCTCCGGCTCGCGCATCCCCGCCGTCGTCATGGACGGCGTGCCGATGCGCAGGCCGCTGGTGACGAACGGCGACCGCGGGTCGTTGGGGATCTGGTTCTTGTTGAGGGTGATGCCGGCCCGGTCGAGTGTCTCCTGCGCCACCTTGCCGGTGAGGTCAGCATCGAAGGGCCGCAAGTCGACGAGCATCATGTGGTTGTCGGTGCCGCCGGAGACGAGCCGGAAGCCCTCACCCGCCAAGGCGGCGGCCAGGGCCCGGGCATTGGTCACCACCTGGTGGGCGTAGTCCCGGAACTCGGGCTGGGCGGCCTCGTGGAAGGCCACCGCCTTGGCCGCGATCACGTGCTCGAGCGGGCCGCCCTGCAACCCGGGGAAGACGGCCTTGTCGATGGCGGCGGCGTGCTCGGCGGTCGACAGGATGCAGCCGCCGCGCGGTCCTCGCAGCGTCTTGTGGGTGGTGAACGTCACCACGTCGGCAAAGGGGACGGGGTTCGGGTGGGCGCCACCCGCGATGAGGCCGGCGATGTGGGCCGCGTCGAAGAGGAAGAGAGCGCCGGTCTCGTCGCAGATCGACCGGAAGATCTCGGGATCGATCACGTGGGAGTAGGCGGTGGCCCCTGCGATCACCATCTTGGGGCGCTCCTTCTTGGCCAGGTCGCGGATCTGGTCGTAGTCGAGGCGCTCGTCGCTCTCGGTGACGCCGTAGGCGATGCCTTCGTAGAGCTGGCCGCTGATGTTGACGGGCTGGCCGTGGCTGAGGTGCCCGCCCTGGTCGAGGCGCATCCCCATGAGCTTGTCGCCCGGCTTCAACAGGGCCAGGCAGACGGCGAGGTTGGCGTTGGCCCCGGCGTGGGGCTGCACGTTGGCGTGGTCGGCCCCGAAGAGGGCGGTGACGCGATCGCGAGCCAGGTCCTCGACCTCGTCGATGATCTGGTTGCCGCCGTAGTAGCGCTTGCCCGGGTAGCCCTCGGCGTACTTGTTGGTGAGGACGGAGCCGGTCGCCTCCATCACCGCCCGCGAGGCGAAGTTCTCGGACGCGATCAGCTGGAGCGTCGTGTTCTGGCGCTCGAGCTCGCGGTCGAGGATGGCGAACAGGGCGTCGTCCCTCTGGGTCATCGTTGCTCCTCCAGCTCTGAGATCTGTTCGACCCGGCGGGCATGACGGCCCCCGGCGAACTCGGTGGCCAGCCACAAGTGGACGATCTCGTCGGCCAAACCAGGGGCGACGATGCGGCCACCCATCGACAGGACGTTGGCGTCGTTGTGCTCACGCGAGAGCCGAGCGGTGTAGAGGTCGTTGCACAGGGCGGCCCGCGCACCGCGCACCTTGTTGGCCGCCATCTGCTCGCCCTGACCGCTGCCACCGAGGACGATGCCCCGATCGGCCTCGCCCTTGACCACGGCCTCGGCCACGCCCGCGCAGATGGGCGGGTAGTCGACGGGATCCTCGGAGTCGGTGCCGTGGTCGTCGACGTCATGGCCCATCTCGCCCAGCACCGAGATCAGGTGCTGCTTGAGCAGGAAGCCGGCGTGGTCGGAGCCGATGGCGATGCGCATGTCAGCGCCATCCAAGCAGACGGACGAGCCGGGCGGTGAGGTCGTCGAGCTCCTCGGCCGTGGTCAGGTACTGAGCCAGGGGCTGGCCGATCGGGTCGGCCACGTCGTCGTCGGGTGAGGTGCCCAACAGATCGGACATCCGGCGGCCGGCGGCCACCTTGGCCAGCCACTCGTCGATGGCCTGGCCGGGCACGATGGGGCCGACCTCCTCGCCCCGGCGCACCAGCTCCTTCAGGGTGAAGGCCCGTCCGAAGGCGTCCGGTGAGAGCAGGGTCGCCTCCCGCACGTGCTCGCGGGCCATGCCGATGACGAGGTCGGCGCCGTCGACCAACTCGGACGCGAGCAAGCGACTGCGGTGGGCCGAAGTGTCGATGCCCCACTGCAGCATGGCCTCGACCCCTTCGGCCGACGCCGGGCGTCCCCCCTCGAGCAGGCCGGCGGAGTGGACGTGGACGTCGACGCCAGCCGTGGTGGCGTGCCAGCGCAGGAATCCCTCAGCCATAGGCGTGCGGCACACGTTTCCGGTGCAAATCAGCAGGACGTCGATGCTGCCGAGTCTACGGAGTGCCGGCGCCTCCACCGGCTCGTGAGTCGCCCGGTAGCCTGCGCCGCCGTGAGTCTTGATCCTCGTACCCCCGTGCTGGTCGGCGGCGGCCAACTCTTGCGCCGGGCCGACTCGGCAGTCGGCGCCCCCGAGCCCGTCGCCATGATGGCCGAGGTGGCCCGCCTGGCCGCCGACGACGCCCAGGCCACGGGGGGCGCGGCCGGCCTGCTGGCGAGGATCGACTCGGTGCGGACCACCGACACCATCTCGTGGAAGTACGAGAACGCTCCCGCCCTGCTGTCCCAGGAGCTGGCGGTGTCGCCGCGCCAGCTCCTGGCCTCGACGGTGGGCGGCAACAGCCCGCAGATGCTGGTGAACGACGCGGCGGCCGCCATTCGGAGGGGCGACCTCGACGTGGCCGTGGTGGCCGGGGCCGAGGCCATCTATGCCCGGCTGCTGGCCCGCAAGGAGAAGTCGTGGCTCGAGTGGACGAGCCAGGACGGGTCGACGCTGGGGCCCGAGATGATGGGCGACGACCGGCCTGGCACCAGTGAGGCCGAGATGGCTCGGTCACTGGCCCTGCCGACCCAGGTGTATCCGATCTTCGAGAACGCCCTGCGGGCGGCGGCGGGCGAGACGGTCGACGAGCATCAGGTGAAGGTCTCCGAGCTGTGGTCGAGGTTCTCGGAGGTGGCGGCCAAGAACCCCTACGCCTGGTCACCCGAGGCCCGCTCCGCCGACGAGATCAGGACCGTCACCCCCGAGAACCGGATGATCGGCTTCCCCTATCCGAAGCTGATGAACGCCAACATCCAGACCGACCAGGCGGCGGCCGTGATCGTGTGCTCGGTCGAGGCGGCCCGCGCCGCCGGAGTCCCCGAGGACAGGTGGGTGTTCGTCCACGCCGGCGCCGACGCCCAAGACCACTGGTGGGTGTCCGAGCGCGCCGACCTCCACTCCTCCCCCGCCATTGGCGCATGCGGACGGGCTGCCCTCGACCTGGCGGGGGTGACGATCGACGAGATCACCCACTTCGACATCTACTCCTGCTTCCCGTCGGCCGTTCAGATCGCCTGCCACGAGCTCGGTGTGCCGCTCGACCGCCAGCTCACGGTGACGGGCGGGCTCACGTTCGCCGGTGGCCCGGGCAACAGCTACGTGAACCACTCGATCGCGACGATGGTCGATGTGTTGCGGGCCGACCCCGGCACCCTCGGGCTGGTGACAGCGCTGGGGTGGTTCATCACCAAGCACTCGATCGGCATCTACTCGACCGAACCCCCGGCCTCGGGCTTCGCCGCGGCCCATCCCCAACACGAGGTCGATGCGTCGCCGCGGCGAGCGCTGGCCGTCGAGCTCGACGGCGACGTCACCGTCGAGTCCCACACCGTGATCTACGACCGG
>JAUTXA010000037.1 GCA_030838265.1 Actinomycetota bacterium
AACCACTGGAGGAACTCGTCGGTCGTCAGGTCGGTGGACGACAGGTCAGGCTGGTGGGCCTCGGCCGCGGCATCGAGCGTCAACAGCCCGAGCGCCTCGGAGCCCGGGTCCGGCAGGCCAAATCGGATGTCGCCGGAGAGCCCGGTGCCGCCCGGGAGGGCCTCCCAGCGGCCCTTGGCCAGCGCGTCCCGCACGCAGACCCAGGTCACCTGGCCGCCACACTGCTTCGTCAGCAGGGTGGCGCGATCGGCTCGGACGGCCAGACCCAACGGGGCGCCCCGCAACAGACCTTCAGGACTGAGCGGAGACCCGCTCACGCTCATCACCGCCATGATCGGCCAGGGCCCCACCGTGAGCCACCCATCGAAGCCCAGGTCGGCGCCGGATCCCAACGGCGCCGCCCGGTCCATCGTGACTCCTGCAGCCTCGACTGTCACCACGATGCGGTGATCGCGGTCGTGCAGGGCGTGGCACGTCGCCTCGAGCTCGGTCGAGCAGGTGAGTCGCAGGACGGCCGATGACTCGGTCTTGTGGGTGTTGATCTTGCCCCGAGCGAACACGGCGCCGGCCACGAGGGCGGCGGCCAGCAGGATGGCGGTGAGGCGGTTCACGCGTGGGTCACCGGCGCGGCGGGGCCTATGTCGTCGGCGGTGAGGGAGCAGAGGTCGTCGTTGGTCGGGTCCTTGACGGCGACGATGCGGCTGGCTTGGCGGGCCACCGCGGCCTCGAAGAGGTTGCGGGCCAGGCGCCCGTTGCCGAAGCCCTTGTCGCGAGGTTGGGCCTCGAAGAACTCGCGCAGGCGCGCCTCGCCGTCGGCCGTGAGCACGTAGGTGGCGCTCTTGCCCATGCCCTGGAAGATGGCGACCAGCTCGTCGGTCGAGTAGTCGGGGAACTTGATGGTCTTGGGGAACCGCGAAGAGAGCCCAGGGTTGGCGTTGATGAAGGTCGCCATCTCGTCGGGGTAGCCGGCGGCGACGACCACGACGTCGTCGCGGTGGTCCTCGATGAGCTTCACGAGGGTGTCGATGGCTTCCCGTCCGAAGTCGTTCTCGCCGCCGCGGGCCAGGGCGTAGGCCTCGTCGATGAGGAGCACGCCGCCCAGCGCCTCGGCGAAGACCTTCTGCACCAGCGTTGCCGTCTGCCCGACGAAGCCGGCGACCAGCCCCGACCGATCGGTCTCGACCAGCTGGCCCTTGTCGACCACGCCGAGGGTCCGGTAGATCTCGGCCAGCAGCCGGGCCACGGTGGTCTTGCCCGTGCCCGGGTTGCCGGTGAAGACGAGGTGGCGGCTCCCCTCGACCGTGGGCAGGCCCCGCTTCTTGCGCAGGTTCTGGACCTGGATGAGGTTGGCCACCAGCTTCACCTCGGCCTTGACCCCGGCCAGCCCGATGAGCCCGTCGAGCTCGGCCAGCAGATCCTCGAGGGGACGGGCCGGCTGCACCGGGGCGTTCGACTGGCTGGCCGCCGAGGCCGGCAGCGTTGTCCGGACGGGCTGCCCGGAGCGCGGGTTGCGGACCCCGGCCGCCTCCATGTGCTTCAGCAGCATCGAGCGGAAGGTGTCGATGGCCTGCAGCTCGTCGCGCGACGGGTAGCCGTCGAGCAGGGTGACGGTGTGGGCGATGGCCAGCGCCCCTTCGTAATAGGCCCACGCGTGGGACGTGGCGTCCTTGCCGTCGACGCGCACCAGCGTGTCGAACAGCAGCGAGGGCTGATCGAGCCACGACCGTCGGTCGTCGAGGACGCCGGACTTGCGGATGCCTTCGGGCCCGCCGTAGGCCGTGATCGAGTCGATGCGCGAGGCAAAGGCCAGCAGGATGGCGATGAGCTCGTCGTCGGTGTGGTTGCCGTCGGCGTCGATGAAGGCGGCGGCCACGTTGAAGGCCTCGGTCGTCACATCGGCCACGACCTGGTCGGCCCGGATGCCGGCCACCGTCGAGGCCAGCCCGCTCAGCACAGGCACCAGGTCGTCGATGAACAGCCGCACCTGGGCGGCGAGGGGATGCTCAGCCACCGGGTCGGGGGTCCCTCCACATGGGCCACACCGTCGGTCCGTTCGGCACCGCGATCTCGCCCCGCTCCTCGAAGCCGTGGCGGCTGTAGAAGGCGATGTTCTCCTTCTTCGAGCTCTCGAGGTAGGCGGGGGTGAGCTCGGCGTCGCAGCGATCGAGGATGGGACGCAGCAGGGTCGAGCCGATGCCCTTCCCCTGGTGCGACGGCTCCGTCCCCAGCACGGCCAGATACCAGTGGGGCTCGGCGGGGTGGACCTTGGCGATGTGGTCGAAGATGCGCAGGCCGGCCGGCAGCCGTCGGCCCAAGGCCCCGATCAGTCCGGGCAGGTGGCGGATCTCCTCCGACGTCTTCACCTTCCACTGGCCGGGCGGCGCCCAGATGGCGGCGCCGGTGCGGTCGGGCGTCGTCCACGTGGCCCCGTGACGCAGGAAGACGTGGGTCAGCTCGAGGGCGTGGAGCTTGGTGATGCGGTTGAGCCGGGTGCGGACGTCGGGCAGGAGCCACTCGAAGACGGGGTCGTCCTCGAAGGCCCGACCGAGGGTCTGGGCCAACCAGGGAACGTCGTCGAAGGTGGCCTTCCTGGCCTCTGTCACGCCGACAGTCTGCCGTAACCTCTGGTGGTGACCACCGCACTTCCCGAGCTCGGTGCCCGGGCCAAGGCCGCCTCTCGCATCGTGGCCCTGGCCTCGTCGGCCCAGCGCGACGACGCCCTGCGCGCCGCCGCCGACCTGCTGGTCGACCGCACGGCCGAGATCCTGGCCGCCAACCGCTCCGACGTCGACCGGGCCACGGCCGCCGGCACGTCACCGACCGTCATCGACCGCCTGCGGCTCAACGGCGACCGGGTCGAGGCCATGGCGGGCGGGCTGCGCCAGGTCGCCGGCCTGGCCGACCCGGTGGGCGAGGTCGTCGGCGGATGGGTGCGTCCCAACGGCCTGCGCATCGCGCAGGTGCGGGTGCCTCTCGGCGTGGTCGGCATCATCTACGAGAACCGGCCCAACGTCACCAGTGACGCCGCCGGCCTCTGCGTCAAGGCGGGCAATGCCGCCTTCCTCCGGGGTTCGTCGGCGGCCATCGACTCGAACCGGGCCGTGGCCGCCGTGTTGCGGGACGGGATGGCCAAGGCCGGCCTGCCCGACGACGCCGTGGTGTTGGTCGACGACGTCTCGCGAGAGTCGGCCGTCGAGTTCATGCAGCTGCGGGGTGTCATCGACTGCCTCATCCCCCGCGGCGGCAAGTCGCTGATCGAGGCCATCCTGGCCAACGCCACCGTCCCCTACGTGATCGACGGCGATGGCAACTGCCACGTCTACGTCGATGCCGCCGCCGATCTCGACATGGCGCTCGACATCGTGGTCAACGCCAAGACCCAGCGACCCTCGGTCTGCAACGCCGCCGAGTCGCTGCTGGTGCACGCCGACGTGGCCGCCGCCTTCCTCCCCCGCGCCGCGGCCGCCTTGGACGGGGTCGAGCTGGTCGGCGACGCGGCCTCGGTGGCCATCGTGGGCTCCGACCGCATGGCGCCCGCCACCGACGACGACTTCGGCACCGAGTTCCTCGACCTCAAGATGTCGGTCGCCGTGGTTCCTTCGTTGGACGCGGCGGTGGCCCACATCACCCGCTTCGGGTCGGGCCACACCGAGGCCATCGTCACCCGCGACCTGGCCGCCGCCGAGCGCTTCACCCGCGAGGTCGACGCCGCGGCCGTCATCGTCAACGCCTCGACCCGGTTCACCGACGGCGAGGAGTTCGGCTTCGGCGCCGAGATCGGGATCTCGACCCAGAAGCTGCACGCCCGCGGCCCCATGGGCCTGCGCGAGCTCACGACCCTCAAGTACGTCGTGCATGGCGAGGGCCAAGTCCGGGCGTGACCGGCGGGCCGAGCCTGACCCCCCGCTCTCGCCTTCGCCCTCGACCTGAGACTTCGGACACTTCGGAGACCCCGGACCGGCCCGCTCCCGTCGCCCTGTACGTCGTCGCCGGGCTGGTGGCGCTGGTGGTGGCGACGATCCTGGCTCGACGCTGTCTGCACGCTGACTTCTATTACGACGAGATGTGGCGCATCGACTTCGTGCGAGCGCCGACGTTCGAGTCGCGCTTCTTCCGGCAGGACACCCCCGTCCCGATCGGATGGGTCCACCTGCTCCGCCTGCTGCGTCCCCTGATCCCCGACTCGCGCCTCGGCTACCACATGGTCACGATCGTGACCTTCGCCGTGTTCGTGGGTCTGGTCACCGCCGTGCTCGATCGCATCGGGGTGTTCCCGGGGAGCGAGGGGCGCGGTGGACGGGCCGCCGGCCGCTGGGGGTTGCTGGCCTTCGCCGCTGTCGTGCCCTTCGTCCTCGGGCTACAGCTCTTCCGCTACTTCAACAACTACACGTTCGACATGGCGTGGGGAGCCTTGGTGCTGCTCGCCGCCGTGTCGCTCGACCGCTCCCGCTGGGCCTTCCCGCTGCTCCTCGTCCTGGTGGCGACGGCCCCGCTGTTCGTCCTCTCCGGCCTCTTCCTGCTGCCCGCCGTTGGATGGTTCGCGCTGCGCTGGGCCCGGTCGGGCGACTCACCGGACCGGGCCGTCCCCGCGTTGATCGGGGCGTCGGGGGTGTCGGCCTTGCTCGCCGTTGTGGTCTACGTCCACTACTACCGCCCGGTCGCCCGGTCGTCGATCGCCGGCTACTGGGCCAACGCCTCGTTGCACAGCCACGCCAGCCCGAACCTGGTCTGGATCTCGATGCGCGAGCTGAGCACCGGGTTGCTGCGGACGTCGACCAAAGCCAGCACTGTGGCCTTCCTCCCGTGGGTTGCCCTCACGTTGGTGGCCATGGCTGTGGGCTGGGTGCTCATCCGGCGCTCGGCCCCCGTGGTCTTCGGGGCCGCCCTGACCGGGTGGCTCATCGCAGCCGTCGTGTCGGCTCTCACGGACTGGCCCGCCACCGCGGTGCGGGTCAACCTCTCGTTCTTGGCCTGGTGGTACGTGGCCGCCCTGGTGGCGGCGGGGCGCGCCGCCTTGCGCTGGTCGGCCGCATCCGCCGTCGCCCTCGCCCTCGCCTTCGTGCTCGCCGTGGCCCACCCCATCGCCGCTCCGCCTGAGGCCGCCTTCGGACGCGGCCTGCTGCCCGACCTGGCCGTGATCAGCCAGAGTGGCGCTCCCCACAACCGGGTGGTCGCCTACCTCAGCCTCTCGTACTTCTACGTCGACTACGCCCTGCGCCATCAGCTGTCGAGCGGACGGTTCTCGATCGTGCAGGAGCCGCCCGACCGCCAGCTCTCGGCGTCCGAGCTGGCCGGCGTGGTCGACACGTTGAGCCCGGGCGACGACCTGTGGTGTGTGATCCCCTACGACGTCGGCCCGTCCGCCGCCGCCACTGCGTGTGCGGTGGATCCCGTGCGCGACCACCTCCGCCTGATCATCGACCGCCGAGGCCACCGCTCGATCGTCCGCGGCTACCAACGCCTTCCCTGAGCATCGCCTCCGGTCAGACGCGGTCGCGGTTGGCGTCGAGGACGGTGTCGAGGGCCTCGCGCAGCAGACTGGCCTCGGTCCGCCCGGTGGCCACCGACAGCTTGGCCAGGCGCTCGAGCGATGCCCGGGGGTAGTAGTTGCTCTTGAGGACCATCTTCTCCTCGACGTAGATGGCGATGCGGCCCCCGCCGTCGCGCTTGGCTCGGTGCATGGCCTGGTCGGCGGCCCGCAGGAGGTCGGCGCCGGTCGTGGCGTGTGGTGGCTTGGCCGCGATCCCCGCCGTCATGCGGATGGCTTCCTTCACCTTGGCGGTGGCCGGGCGCCCCGCCAGATGGGCGCGGATCTCCTCGAGGACGATGAGGGCGCTCTCGGCCGACTGGTCGACGAGAACCACGCCGAACTCGTCGCCTCCCACCCGCATCACCACGGCGTCGCTGGGCAGGCTCCCGGTGAGCGTGCGTTGGCAGGCGAGCAGGACGGCATTCGCATCCTTCTCGCCGTAGCTCTCGTTGATCAGCCCGAAGCCGTCGAGGTCGGTCAGGGCCACGGCCACGGCCTGGCCTGCCGCGATGAAGCCGTCGACGACGGCCACCAGCTCGGACGGGTCGGTCGGGACGAGGAGCGTCTCAGGGGTCATACCGCTAACATGTATACGTCATGTAGATATATGTCAACACCTGTTCAAACTAGACCGGTCGGTCAAGTTGGGAATTAGGATGCGAGGCATGGCCGACCCCCGATTCGAGTCCGTCCCGTCTGTCCGCCAGTCGCTGCACGACGTCGCCTACCTGGCCGACGAGGGCATCGCCGGGGTCGTCTACCTGGCCGACCGCCTGGGCAAGCCGGTCCTTGTCGAGGGCCCCGCCGGCACCGGCAAGACCCAGCTGGCCAAGTCGGTGGCCGAGATGTCGGGCGCCCGCCTTATCCGGCTGCAGTGCTACGAGGGGCTCGACGAGTCGAAGGCCCTCTACGAGTGGAACTACAAGAAGCAGCTCCTGCGCATCCAGGTCGAGCAGGAGGGGGCCGACTGGAAGTCGGTCGAGGAGGACATCTTCGCCGAGGAGTTCCTTCTCACCCGTCCGCTGCTCGAGGCCATCCGGGCCGATGACCCCGTCGTCCTGCTCATCGACGAGGTCGACCGCGTCGAGGTCGAGACCGAGGCCCTCCTGCTCGAGCTGCTCTCCGACTACCAGGTCTCGATCCCCGAGCTCGGCACCGTGGTGGCCAAGCAGATCCCGCTTGTCTTCCTGACGTCGAACAACACCCGTGAGTTGTCCGAGGCTCTCAAGCGTCGCT
>JAUTXA010000043.1 GCA_030838265.1 Actinomycetota bacterium
GCCGTCGCGCGTATGATTGGCGCCCCGCCGGGATATGTTGGTTACGAGGAAGGCGGACAACTGACCGAAGCCGTACGCCGGCGGCCCTACTCGGTCGTCCTGTTCGACGAGATCGAAAAGGCCCACCCCGACGTCTTCAACACGCTGTTGCAGATCCTCGAAGATGGCCGCCTCACCGATAGCCAGGGCCGCACCGTCGACTTCAAGAACACCGTGCTCATCATGACCTCGAACCTCGGCACCGCCGATCTGCGCAAGGCCTCACCGGGCTTCGCCAAGAGCAGCGAGGGCGTGACCTACGAGCGCATGAAGGAGAAGGTCAACGACGCCCTCAAGCAGCACTTCCGGCCCGAGTTCCTGAACCGGCTCGACGACATCATCGTGTTCCACGAGCTGTCGAAGGAAGAGGTCACCGAGATCGTCGACCTGATGATCAAGCGGGTGCAGAACCAGCTCGAGAGCCAAGGCCTCGGGCTCGAGCTCACGCCCGCGGCCAAGCTGCTGCTCGCCACCAAGGGCTACGACCCCACCCTCGGGGCCCGGCCCTTGCGCCGCGAGATCCAGCGCGAGATCGAGGACAAGCTCTCCGAGCGCATCCTCTGGAAGGAGTTCCGGGCCGGCGAGACCATCGTCGTCGACGCCGAGAACGACGAGATCGTCTTCCGCTCCATCGAGAGCGTCGAGCCGCCGCCGGTCGAGCTGGCCGGGGCCGGCCCCGCCGACTGATCGTCCACGCCGGGGCGGCTAGCGTGCCCCGGCGTGTACCAGCGCATCCTCGTCGGCACCGACGGGTCCAAGACGGCGGCCCTGGCCGTCGATCGAGCCGTCGAGATGGCGGCGGCTTTCGGCGCCACCCTCACCATCGCGTCGGCGGGACGGGTCGAGCAGGCCACCGAGGTGGTCGAGTCCGAGGCGGCCCGCCACGCCGGCGCGGGCATCACCATCGAGACCGAGGTGCTCCTCGGGGAGCCGGCGAGCGAGCTCGTCGACCTGGCCGAGTCGCAGGGCTACGACCTGTTGGTGGTGGGCAACAAGGGCATGACCGGGGCCAGTCGCTTCTTCTTGGGCTCGGTCCCCAACAAGATCAGCCACCACATCCATCGTGCCCTTCTCATCGTCCGCACGACCTAGGGCCTTCATCCGCCTCCGGGCGGTCCTCGTGGCGGTGGCCGGCGGGTTGGTCTTCGGTGCGTGCAACATCACGACTGCTGTCAACACCACTGTCCATCAGGACGGGAGCGGGCGCGTCCAAGTCGTCGTCACCCTCGACGCCGACGCGGCCAAGCGGGCCGCCAGCCAGTACCCGGAGATGGCCACCGACCTGCGCACCAACGACCTGGTGAAGGCGGGTTGGAAGGTGACGGGGCCCACGGCCCAGCCCGACGGAAGCGCGGTCATCACCGCGACCAAGCCCTTCTCGACCTTGGTCGGGGCCCGCACCGCCTTCGGCGAGCTTAGTGGCGCCAACGGGCCCTTCTCCGGCTTCCGCATCACCCAGCACCGTCGCTTCCCCTATACAACGACCCGCTTCGAAGGGACGGTCGACCTCTCGGGCGGGCTGAACGGCTTCGGCGACGACAAGCTGCGGGCCACCCTCGGTGGGCCCGGCATCGGCGTCGACCCCACGCTGCTGCGGGACCGGGCCGGCACCCTTGTCGACCGCCTGCTCAGCTTCAAGGTGGCGGTCATCCTCCCCAAGGGTCAGCTGGCCTCGAACTCGGCGCTCCCGTTGGGCGACAGTGGCGCGGCCTGGCAACCGAAGCTGGGCGAGAAGGCCCACCTCATCGCCAGCAGCCGCAAGTACGACCGAGCCCGCCTGGGCTACGCCATCGCCGCGGTGGTCACCGGAGTCGCCGCCCTGGCGCTGTTCCTCTGGGCCATCGGCAAGACCCTGCGCAGCCGCCGCCGCGCCTAGGGGATGGGGGATGGCGGGTGCTGTCCCACCCCGAACGTACGATCGGGGGATGGCCAAGCTGCGGACGATCTACCGGTGTACCGAGTGCGGCGGCGCCGCGCCCCAGTGGGCCGGGAAGTGCCCTTCGTGTGGCGAGTGGAACTCCCTCGTCGAGGAGGTCGAGGAGGTGAGTGCTCGGGCCTCCGCTCCTGCCGCCGTCCGCCCACCCGGCGAGTCGCCCGTCCCCCTCGGCGAGGTCGATCTCACCGAGCACTCGGCCCGGCCCACGGGCATCGGCGAGCTCGACCGTGTCCTGGGCGGCGGCCTGGTGCCCGGCTCGGTGACCCTGGTCGGCGGCGAGCCCGGCATAGGGAAGTCCACGCTGCTCCTGCAAGCCCTCGGCGCTCTGGCCGGCACGGGGCGCCGCGTCCTGCTCGTCTCGGCCGAGGAGTCGAAGCAGCAGGTCCGGATGCGGGCCGCTCGTCTCGGTGCCCTCGCCCCCGAGCTCTACGTGGTGGCCGAGACGTCGCTGCCCGACATCGTCGGCGCCATCGAGCAGACCAAGCCCGAGGCGGTGGTGATCGACTCGATTCAGACCATCTACGACCCCGACATCGGCTCGGCGCCGGGGTCGGTCGTGCAGGTGCGCGAGTGCGCCCATCGGCTGGTCGGGGTGGCCAAGCAGCAAGGCATCTGCATGATGCTGGTCGGCCATGTCACCAAGGAGGGCACCCTCGCCGGCCCCCGAGTGCTCGAGCACGTGGTCGACACCGTCCTCAGCTTCGAGGGCGAGCGTCACCACGCCCTTCGCCTGCTGCGGGCCTCGAAGCACCGGTTCGGGCCGACGGGCGAGCTGGGCATCTTCGAGATGACCGAGGCGGGCATGACGGGGATGCCCGACGCCGCCGGCCTCCTGCTCGACGACCGCCAGGTCGGCGTCCCGGGGTCAGTGGTGGTGCCGGCCATCGAGGGCCAGCGCCCGCTCCTCGTCGAGATCCAGGCCCTCATCGGCGACCACGAGAGCCCGATGCCGAGCCGCTCGGCCCAAGGGCTCGACTCCCGCCGCCTGCCGGTCCTGCTCGCCGTGCTCAACCAGCATGCCGGGTACTGGCTGGGCAAGCGCGACGTCTACACGTCGGCGGTGGGCGGGGTGCGCATCAATGAGCCCGCCGTCGACCTCGCCGTCGCCCTCGCCGTGATGTCGGCCCAGTCGGGAACCGCGCTCCCTCCCGGCGTGGTGGCCTGCGGCGAGGTCGGCCTCGGCGGCGAGGTGCGCCAGGTGGGCCACTTGCAGCGACGGCTGGCCGAGGCGGCCCGGCTGGGCTTCACCCATGCCGTCGTCCCTCTGTCGTCGCCCGAGCCGCCGCCGGGCATCGTCGCCCTGCGGGTTCCGGACATCCGCACCGCGGCCAAGGTGTTCAGCCTCACGCCGCGAAAGATGGAGAAGGCCTCGGAGTAGCATCGCGTCGTGCTCGCACGGCGTAGTGCAGCGATGATCGACTCTCTGGCGGCCGTGGCCCCGGGACGTCCGCTGCGGGAAGGACTCGATCGCATCCTGCAGGCCAACATGGGTGCTCTCATCGTCGTGGGCGATGGGCCCGAGGTGTTGGCCATCTGCTCGGGCGGCTTCCTGCTCGACGCCGAGTTCACCCCTCAGCGCCTGTCCGAGCTGGCCAAGATGGACGGCGCCATCGTGCTGGCCAAGGACGCCAGCCGCATCGCCCGGGCCAACGTGCACCTCGTCCCCAACCCCAACGTCCCGACGTCGGAGACCGGAACCCGCCATCGCACGGCCGAGCGGGTCGCCCGCTCGCTCGACGTCCCCGTGATCTCGGTGTCCGAGGACATGTCGATCGTCGCCGTCTACCGGGGCGACATGAAGCACCCGCTCGACCCCATCCCGCGACTCCTCAACCGGGCCAACACCGCGTTGCAGACCCTCGAGCGGTACAAGAACCGTCTCGACACGGTGAGCGGGTCGCTCTCGGCTCTCGAGGTCGAGGATCTGGTGA
Organism: Actinomycetota bacterium; assembly: GCA_030838265.1. Lineage (GTDB taxonomy): Bacteria > Actinomycetota > Acidimicrobiia > Acidimicrobiales > BP-101 > BP-101. The sequence continues at coordinate 3,907 of JAUTXA010000043.1, forward strand.
CGGTGCGCGACGTCATGACCGTGCTGCAGCGGGCCGAGATGGTGCGGCGCATCGCCGAGGAGATCGACGGCTTCATCGTCGAGCTGGGCAGCGACGGCCGCCTCGTGCTCCTCCAGCTCGACGAGCTCATGGGCGGCGTCGAGGACGACCGCCGCCTCGTCATCAAGGACTACTTCCGCCAGGGCGAGGATGACTTCTCGCTCGAGGAAGCCCTCACCCTGCTCAGCGACCTCACCACCGAGGACCTCCTCGATCTCAAGGGGGTCGCCGAGGTCCTCCACCTCGCCGGGCCGGCGGGCGAGCTCGACACCAGCGCCCAACCCCGCGGCTACCGGTTGCTGTCGAAGATCCCCCGGCTGCCGGAGGCGATCATCGAGAAGATCGTCGCTCGCTTCGGCACCCTCCAGAAGATCATGCGAGCCACCACCAACGAGCTCGACGACGTCGAGGGGGTGGGCGAAGCCCGGGCTCGGGCCATCAAGGAAGGCCTCTCCCGGCTGGCCGAGAGCAGCATCCTCGACCGCTACACCTGAGCGCCGCGTCGGTAGCATCGCCGACCGTGCGCATCACACTCCCCTCCGGGACCCCGGCCGAGCTGGCCCAACCTCAAGGCGAGCCGACCATGGGCCTGGTCGTCGTCCCCGACATCTTCGGGCTGCGGCCCCTGTTCGACGACCTGGCCGCCCGTCTCGCCACCGACCAGGGGTGGGCGGTGTGCGCCGTCGAGCCCTTCCCGGGCCAGGAGGATCTCGACATCGACGGACGGTTCGCCGTCATCCCCGAGCTTGACGACGGACGGGTCATGGCCGACCTCATCGCGGGCGCCGATGCCACCGGGTGCGCCCGGGTCGGCGTCCTCGGGTTCTGCATGGGTGGCATGTACACGTTGAAGGCGGCGGGGACGGGTCGCTTCGACGCCGCCGCCGCCTTCTACGGGATGATCCGCCTACCCGTTGCCTGGCGCGGCGACGGTCAGGGCGAGCCGCTCGAGTCCGTGGCCAAGGCGCCGTGCCCGGTGCTTGCGGTCGTCGGTGGCAAGGATCCCTACACCCCGCCCGAGGACGTGGCCGCCCTGCGGGCCGCCAACGAGCGCGTGACGGTGGCCGAGTACCCCGAGGCCGAGCACGGCTTCGTGCACGACCCCGCCCGTCCCGCCCATAGGCCGGGCGACGCGGCCGATGCCTGGCGCCGCGCCATCGCAGTCCTCACCGGCTGAACCGCGGGCCGCCGTTACGCCGAGCGGCGGGTCAGCTGGACGCGGTCGAGGATGCGGTAGCGGCGGTCGCCCTGCTCGATCCAGCCCAGGCGGATGAAGGCGGAGATGGCCTTGTTCACCCGCTCCCGGCTGGCGCCGACCATGGCGGCCAGCTCCTCCTGGGTGACGGGCAGGATGAACTCGTCGGCCTCGCCGGCCAGCTCGAGCAGGCGCTTGGCGGTGCGGCCGGTGACGTCGAGGAACACCGAGTCGGCGAGGGCGGCGTCGGTGACTCTGATGCGCTGGGCCAGCAGGGCCACGACGCCCCAGAGCAGCTCGGGCTTGGCCTCGAGCACCCGGCGGACGGCGTCGAATGGAACCTCGACCAGCTCGGACGGTTCGAGGGCCCTGGCGTCGGCCGATCGGCCCTCGCCGTCGAACAGCGACATCTCGCCGAACAGATCGCCCTCCTCCATGAGGGCCACGACCGACTCGCGCCCGTCGACCGAGCGCCGGGCGATGGCGATTCGGCCGCTCAGGACCACGTACAGACGGTCGGCGGCGTCGTCCTCGCTGAAGACCAGATCGTTGCGCTGGAGGGCGATGGCCGAGGCATCGGCGACGATCTGGGCCAGGGCGTCGTCGCCCAGCGTGCGAAAGAGCTCTGCCTTCGCCAGAAGCCCGCCGATGTCCACGGGCCGGGAGACTAGTCCCCGGGGTGGGTCGGTTGGCCTACCCAGGAAATGTCTGGCACCCTAGGTGGACTCCACCCGTACCTCTGCCCCTGGGAGAAGAATGTCCTCATTCGACGTCGGTGACAAGGTTGTCTACCCCCACCACGGTGCGGCTGTGATCGAGAAGCGAGAGCAGAAGGAAGTTTTCGGCGAAAGCCGCGAATACCTTGTTCTGCGCCTCGCCTATGGCGATCTGACCCTCATGGTGCCGGCCGACAACACCGACGAGGTGGGGTTGCGCGAGGTCATCAACGACGAAGAGGTCGAGGAGGTCTTCGCTGTCCTTCGCAAGAAGGAAGCGCGGATGCCCACCAACTGGTCGCGGCGCTACAAGAACCATGTCGAGAAGCTGAAGTCGGGTGACATCTACCAGGTTGCGGAGGTTGTCCGGAACCTGTCGATCCGCGACAAGGACAAGGGCCTCTCGGCCGGCGAGAAGCGCATGCTCACCCGGGCCCGCCAGATCCTGGTGTCCGAGCTGACCTTCGCCATCGGCGTCTCCGAGGAAGAGGCCGAGAAGAAGCTCAACGACGCCCTGCCGTAACCAACGGCGAGGTACAGCAAGGCCGTCAACCGGCCGATAGGTCCTGAGCACTCACTCGTGCTCGGGACCTATTCATGTTCGTAGAGATCATTCGCCTCTTCATCGTCTTCCTCGCCACCGCCGCGGGCTTCTCCCTGGCGCGGGGCGGCGGAGCCGACCCCAACGCCTCGGCCATCCTGGGCGCCACCCTGGGCGCCTGCGTGGGCTACGTGGCCGGTGGGATCCTGGGCCGGCTGATCCGCCTCGCCATGGGCACGGTCGAGGCCAGCATCGAGCAGGCGCCCCCGGGCCAGCTCCTGGCCGGCGTGGCCGGCGCCGCCGCCCTCGGTCTGCTGTCGGCCCTGATCTCGCTGCCCGCCCTGTTCCTCCTGCCCGTCCGCATGGGCTGGCCCGTCATGGGAATGATCGTGTGGGTCGGGATGTACGAGGGCTACACCATCGCCTCCCACAAGGCCGAGGACCTGTTGGCCCTGGCCGGCCTCTCCACCCGCCCCCTCGTCAGGGCCTCCCCGTACGGCCGCAGCGGCGACCTCGATGCCGCCCTGGTCGACACCAGCGCCATCCTCGACGGCCGTCTTCTGGCCGTCGCCCGCGCCGGATTCCTGCGGTGCTCGCTCCTCATCCCCCGCTTCGTCCTCGACGAGCTGCAGACCATCGCCGACGCCCAAGAGCCCGGGAAGCGCCGGAAGGGCCAGCGCGGCCTCGACCTGCTGCGGGCCGTGAAGCAGGAAGCGACGGTCGACATCCACATCCTCGACGACGAGGTGGTCGAGCACGAAGAGGTGGACGCCAAGCTGGTGTCGCTGGCCCTGCGGCTGAAGGTCAGCCTGCTCACCGTCGACATGAACCTGCAGCGGGTCGCCGAGCTCCAGGGCGTGCGCTGCTTGAACTTGCATAGGCTGGCCGACGGCCTTCGACCGGTGTTGGTGCCGGGCGAGGTCATCCGCCTCCCCATCTCGCGGGAGGGGAAGGAGCCAGGGCAAGGCGTGGGCTTTCTCGACGACGGGACGATGGTGGTCGTTGGCGATGCGGCCGAGATGATCGGCCAGGAGATCCCAGTGCGGGTCACCGGCAACGTCCAGACGTCGGTCGGTCGCATGCTGTTTGCCTCGCTCGCCGCCGAGTGACGGTCTGGACCATCGTGGTGGCGGCCGGTCGCGGCAGCCGCTTCGGTGGGCCCAAGCAGCTCGAGATGCTCGCCGGCCGGCGGGTGATGGACTGGTCGGTCGAGGTGGCCCGCGCCGTGTCGGATGGCGTGGTGCTGGTCGTACCGCCCGGGCTCTCGGAGCCGGATGCCGTCCCCGGAGGGGAGACCCGCTCGGCGTCGGTGCGGGCCGGGCTGGCTCAGGTGCCGGCGGACGCGACGGTGATCGTCGTCCACGACGCCGCCCGTCCCCTGGCCACGGCCGAGCTCTTCGGACGGGTCATCGAGGCGGTGCGGGCGGGGGCCGACGCCGCCCTGCCGGGGCTGGCCGTGAGCGACACCCTGAAGCGAGTGACCGGCGACGCCGTGGTGGCAACGGTCGACCGCACGGACGTGGTGGCGGTCCAGACTCCGCAGGCCTTCCGGGCCTCGGCGTTGCGCGCCGCCCACGCGTCGTCGCCGGAGGCCACCGATGACGGCGCGGTGATCGAGGCCGCGGGTGGCAAGGTGGTGGTCGTGCCGGGCGAACCCACCAACATGAAGATCACCACGCCCGCCGACCTGATCGCCGCCGCCGCCCTCCTGACCCGATGAGGGTGGGGCTCGGCTTCGATGTTCATCCCTTCGCGGCCGCCGACTCGGGCCGGCCTCTCGTCCTCGGCGGGGTGACGTTGGCCGGCGAGATCGGCCTCGTCGGACACAGCGACGCCGACGTGATCGCCCACGCCGTGGCTGACGCCTTGCTCGGGGCCACCGGGCTGGGCGACCTCGGCGAGCTGTTCCCCGACACCGACCCGGCGTGGGCGGGAGCCGACAGCCTCGAGCTCGTCCGCCAGGTGGCGGCCCGGCTGGCCGACGAGGGCTGGCAGGCCGTGAACGTCGACTGCGCCGTCGTGCTCGACGGCCCCCGGCTGGCCCCCTACCGCCACTCGATGCAGG
>JAUTXA010000053.1 GCA_030838265.1 Actinomycetota bacterium
CCCAACACGCTCGCCGAGCTCAAGTCGGCGATCGACCAGACGATCGACATCATCCAGAAGGCCACCGACGAGATCAAGGCCATACCCGCTCCCACCATCGACAAGTCGACGCTCGACGCTTGGTTCACCGAGAACACCAAGGCCGTCGATATCGCCAAGCAGATCTCGACAGCAGCCAGCCAGAACGACGACAACAAGGCCGGCAGCCTGCTTGACCAGCTCGACAGCCAGAGCACCACGGTCGACTCCAAGGCCGACGCCTACGGCTTCAAGGACTGTGGCAGCCAGGGCGCGTGACCAGCGGGATCGGCGCCCGTTTCTGCACGTCGTGCGGGGCGCCCCTCGATGACGGCGGATGGTGCCCGGAGCACGGAGCTCCCGGCCAGCAGTCGGGACCAGATCGGCTCCGCCTTCCTCGGCCATCTCTGCAAACGATCGTCATCACGTGCATCGGAGTCGCTCTGGTCGTCGGCCTCCTTTCGGTCGAGCTGGCGCGCCGGCGTGCCGACCATCGCGCCGCAGCCCGGGAAGCCGCGCTGACCCGTGCCCTTCACGCCCAGACCGCGGCGGCGAACGGGTTGAACCGCCGACTGGGCTCGCTCGAGGCACAGATCGCCAGCCAGCCGGATGTGCCCGCCGTCGCCAAGCGCGTCAGCGCCTCGGTCTTCACCGTCCGCGTCACGGGGGGTCTCGGCACCGCGTTTGTCATGGCGTCGAGTGGCGGCCAGTCGAAGCTGGTGACCGACTTCCACGTGGTCGCCGACGACTGGCGGGCCGGTCACAAGCAGGTGGCTCTGCACCAAGAGGGACGGGACCTCGAAGGGACGATCGGCGCCGTGAACGAGGCCAACGACCTCGCCGAGGTCACCGTCGACGCCGTGTTACCGGTGCTCGCCCGCGCCCCGGGCAGCCCGGCGGTCGGCGACAGCGTGCTGGTGGTAGGCGCCCCTCTCGGCCTGTCGAACAGCGTCAGCACGGGCATCGTGTCGGCCTTCCGGGAGGGCCAGATCCAGTTCTCGGCGCCGATCAGCCCGGGCGACAGCGGGGGTCCCGTCGTCGATCGCACCGGCAAGGTGATCGGAGTGGCCCGTTCGAAGCTGGTGGCCGATGGCGCTGAGGGCCTGTCGTTTGCCACCCCCGTCTCCCTTATCTGCGCCACCGTTGTGACGTGTTGAGGAATCGGCCTCAGGGCTCGGCCATCTGCCCAAGCTGCGGAAGCGAGGTCGATCGCGCCTGGCAGAACTGCGCTACATGCGGGGGGTCGCTCCTCGGCGGCGGAGACGAGGCCGACGGCCGTCCTCGCTGGTTGCGCCCTGCCATCGTGCTGATCCTCGTGGCCAGCCTCTCGGCCATCTATCCAACGTGTCGAGCCGAGCACACCCGTCGCCAGCTGAGCCAGGCCCGCACCGATCTGCACAATGTCAATCAGACACTCGCCGCCGCCCGGCAGGAGCTGACCAGCCAGCGGACGGCGCACGACAAATTGCAGGCCGACCTCGACGCGGCAAAGTCCGCGCTGAACGACGCCAAGCGCAGCGCCGACTTCCAGGGCAGCCAGCTGACGATCATCAAGCGTTGCCTCAACGACATCCGCGACTTCGACAATGCGACCGCCCGGGGCGACCAGAACGCGGCGAGAGCCGCGGCGGCGTCAGCCAATCAGACGTGCACCGAGGCCGAAGCCGTCCTTTGAGCAGGTCGGCCGTTTGGCGGCTTCGCACCTTCGGTCACTACTTTTCCGGCCATGGCTGATCTCGGATACGACGGCAAGGTAGCGATCATCACCGGCGCAGGCGGCGGGCTCGGGCGAGAGCACGCCCTGCTGCTGGCCAGCCGGGGAGCCCAGGTCGTGATCAACGACCTCGGTGGCTCGGTGAGTGGCGAGGGCGGCGACGCCGGCCCGGCCCACACCACGGCCAAGGAGATCGAGGACCTCGGCGGCATCGCCGTCCCCGACAACAACAGCGTGGCCACACCCGAAGGCGGCGAGGCCATCGTCCAGACCGCCATCGACAACTTCGGGCGGGTCGACATCGTCATCAACAACGCCGGCATCCTGCGGGACAAGACGTTCCACAACATGACGCCGGAGTTCCTCGACCCCGTCATCGACGTCCACCTGCGGGGCGCCTTCTTCGTCACCAAGCCGGCCTGGATCAAGATGCGCGAGCAGGGCTACGGCCGCATCGTCAACACCTCGTCGAACTCCGGCATCCTCGGCAACTTCGGCCAGTCGAACTACGGCGCGGCCAAGATGGGGCTCGTCGGCTTCACCCGTGTCCTGGCGGCCGAGGGTGCGAAGTACAACATCAAGGCCAACGCCCTCGCCCCCGTGGCCCGCACCCGCATGACCGAGGAGCTGCTCGGGCCGCTCGCCGACAAGCTCGACCCCAAGCTGGTGTCGCCCATCGTGGCTTGGCTGGTGCACGAGGACTGCCCCGTGACCGGCGAGATCTACTCGGCCGCCGGCGGCCGCATCGCCCGCTTCTTCATCGGCCTGACCGAGGGTTACTACAACCCCGACCTCAGCCTCGAGGACGTGCGGGACAACTTCGACCAAATCCGCAACGAGGACGGCTACATCGTCCCCACCGGCCCCGGCGACGAGTTCGGCCAGCTCCTCAAGCACTTCTCCTAGGTCTTCAGCCGGCGAAGGTCTGGACGAACAGAACTCGGCGGCCGCGCTCCCACAGGTCGAGGGCAGCGGCGAAGGCCTTGGCCGTGTAGGTGGGCTCGAGGGCGAGCGAGTACTCCTTTGCCCGGTCGATGGCCCAGTCACCTGCGGGGGTGGGGTGGCCGTAGCCCCGGCCCAGCCACCGGCTGTCGATCTCGATGTGGGCCGGACGGTAG